>JAZRGP010000300.1:0-5417 GCA_045644225.1 Christensenellaceae bacterium
CGTCATATTGCCATCTCGTCCAGTACGCTCCCCAGACTTTTGCGAACCGAGGTGGAGAAGAGCTTTACGGAGCTGCTGATCGAAAAGCGCATCTCCAAGGCGTGCATGATGATCAAAGAGGGCAAGCTCTCGATCAAGGAGATCTGCTTCGAGGTCGGTTATAACGATCCGAACTATTTCTCCCGTGTATTCAAGAAGACAACGGGTCTTTCTCCCTCGGATTACAGAGAATACGGCATCTGAGGTGGCAGGCATGAAACGATGGATCTGTATTCTGATGGTTTTGATGCTCGCGGTATCGCTCTGCGGGTGCATCAAAAAAGAGACGAAAAAAGCCGATGACAGGCCGCTGATCGGGATCTCGATGTGCAGTCTGCTTGTTGAGCGGTGGTATAAGGACAGAGAGGCTTTTCAGGAGGAGCTTTCGCGGCTGGGTGCAGACGTTATCGTGCAGAATGCGAATAACGATGCAGAGCTGCAGGCTGAGCAGATCGATGATCTTATCGGCAAGGGCATCGACGTGCTGATCGTTACGCCGATCATCAGCTCGGTGATCGCGGACCGGATCGAGCGTGCGAAGCAGCAGGGGATCGCCGTGATCGCATATGAACGACTGGTGGAGAATACCGAGATCGATGCGTATTATTCCTTTGATAACGTGCAGGTCGGTGAGCTTCTTGCGCGCGGACTGGTCGACGGAATGAAGCAGGGCAACATCATGATCATCAACGGCGACCGCAATGACCATAACACCACGCTCTATCAGCGGGGCTACATGAATGTTCTCGAGCCGTATATCGCGGACGGAAGTATCCGCATCGTGACCGAAGCATACTGCAACAACTGGGAAACGGAACATGCATATTCCGCGCTGGAGGATGCGCTGAGTACGGGGCTGAAGATCGACGGGATCCTGGCGACCAATGATGCGCTCGCAGGCGCTGCGATCCAGGTTCTTTCCGAAAAGGGGATCGCAGGAAGCACAGTTGTCGTCGGGCAGGACGGAGACCTCGCGGCATATCAGCAGATCGTGGAAGGAACGCAGCACGCGACTGTTTATAAACCTTATACAAAACTTGCGAGTGCGGCGGCGCTTGCGGCATATCGCCTGAGCAAGGACTCTCCCGTAGCCTATTTCGATACCATCAATAACGGTGTTCAGGACGTAAAATACTACAAGCTTGATCCGAAGATCATAACGAAGGAGAACATCGATGACGAGGTGATCCGAAGCGGAGTATATACGAGAGACGAGGTATATATGAACGTTATCGGCTGATAAAAACACATATGGTAGCACAAAACACGCAAAGCAATGTCGTGATCGTGCTACCATTATTTTTTTGACTTTTCTTGACGATTTTGTGCGAATTTTTGATATTTGAGTGTAGGTGCAATGTGAACAAAGTGTGTTTTAATAGATTCAACGAAACACAATTCTATATTTTTACATCGTTTTTCTTTAGACTTCATTTTTGCTTTACGCAAAATAAAAAAATATTTGGAGGAACAACATGAAAAAGATTATTGCATTGATCCTTGTACTTGTTCTCGTTGCTTGCTGCTTCGTTGGCTGCGGCAAAAAGAATGAACAGAAGTTCGTAGGTATCTCCTTCCCGTCCACAATGGTAGACAGATGGCCCGCTGAAGCTGAATACCTCAAGAGCGGTCTTGAAGCTCTCGGCTATAAGGCAGAGATCCAGTACGCTGACGAAGATGCTAACAAGCAGTATTCTCAGTGCGACAGCTTCATCTCCCAGGGCGCTGACCTCCTCGTTGTTTGCGCAGTTGACACTGTAACAGCAGCTCAGATCGTTGAAACAGCTCACAAAGAAGACGTTGAAGTATTCTCTTACTGCAGACTTCTCGAAAACTGCACACCCGACGGCTTCATCGGTGAAGACAACGCAGCTGTAGGCAGACTCCAGGGCGAATACATTGCTAACAATGTTGAAGGCGGCAACGTAATCGTTGTTGGTGGTTCTCCCGCTGACTCCAACGGTATCCTCTACCACGACAAGGGCGTAGAAGTTCTCGAAGCTAAGGGCACATACAACATCGTAGCTGACCAGTTCTGCGACGGTTGGGATCCCGCTATTGCACTTGCTAACGTAGAAAACGCACTCACAGAATGCGGCAACGACGTTGCAGCTGTTCTCTGCCCCAACGACGGTCTTGCTGGCGGCGCTGTTGAAGCTCTCACAGCTCAGGGCCTTGCAGGTAAGGTTGTTGTAACAGGCGGCGACGGCGAACTCGCAGCTGCTAAGAGAATCCTCGCTGGCACACAGTCCATGACAATCTTCAAGGACTCCAAGATGATCGCAGGCGCAGGCGTTGAAGCAATCGATGCATTCCTTAAGGGCGAAAAACCCGCTTACAACGGCGAACTCGACAACGGCACAGCTAAGATCCCCGCAGTTCTCGTTGACATGATCGTTGTTACACAGGACAACATCCAGGAAATCTTCATTGACGGTGGCGTATTCACAGAAGCTGAACTCAATGGCTAATTAAATAAAACATAATCATTATTAAGGACAGGCGGCTTTAATAGCCGCCTGTTTCCAACAAAAAAGCTGAAACACAGGCTTTTGGAACTATTGGGAGGTGGACATGGCTGAGAATATTCTTGAATTGATCGACATCAGCAAAGAATTCCCGGGAGTTAAGGCTCTCAGCAATGTAAATATTAATATCAAAAAAGGTGAAATTCACGCTGTTGTTGGCGAAAACGGTGCCGGCAAATCTACATTGATGAAGATCATCAGCGGCGTATATCCTCACGGAACGTATAGCGGCACGATCAAATTTTTGGGTGAAGAGCGTAAATTCAGCGGAATTCGCGACAGTGAAGAAGCTGGTATCGCTATTATATATCAGGAACTTGCTCTCGTTAAGGAAATGAACATTGGTGAAAACGTTTACCTTGGCAACGAGATTTTAAAGAAAAACAAAACGATCGACTGGAACCTTATCATGAATAAGACTTCCGGTTATCTGAAAGAGATCGGTCTGGATATCAATCCGATGACGCCCGTTCTCAACCTCGGTGTCGGTCAGCAGCAGCTTGTCGAGATCGCGAAGGCACTTGCGAAAAACGCAAAGCTCCTCATCCTCGACGAACCGACTGCAGCGCTCACAGAGGCTGAAACAGACAACCTGCTCGCGATCATGCAGCAGCTCAAGGAAAAGGGCGTTACCTGCGTATTCATTACGCATAAGCTGGAAGAGATCTTCCGCGTAGCTGATACGATCACAGTCATCCGTGACGGTCATTCGATCAGCACAGACCCCGTTGAAAACATGACAAACGATCTGATGATCTCCCGCATGGTCGGCAGAGACATGACAGAGCGTTTCCCGCAGGTTGAACACGAGGCAGGCGAAACGATCTTTGAGGTCAAGAACTGGACGGTTCAGGATCCTGAGCTCGAGACGAGAAACCTTGTCGATAACGTCAGCTTCGAGCTGAAGCGCGGCGAGATCCTCGGCGTAGCGGGTCTTATGGGTTCGGGCAGAACAGAACTCGCAATGAGTATCTTCGGCTGTTTCCGCGGCTATACTTCGGGTCAGATGTTCCTTGAAGGAAAAGAGATCACAACGAAGAATCCCATGGATGCGATCAAACACGGTATCTCTTATCTCTCTGAGGACAGAAAGAAATACGGCCTCAATATGCTGATGGATATCGAAGATAATATCACGCTTTCCGCACTGGATAAGATCTCCAAGGGCGGTGTGATCGATCAGAGCCAGAAGGTCGTATATGCAAACAAGTATATCGATGAAATGAACATCAAGACGCCTTCGTCGCGTCAGATGGTCGTGAATCTCTCGGGCGGTAACCAGCAGAAAGTCGTTCTCGGCAAGTGGCTGATGACTGACCCCAAGATCCTTATTCTGGACGAACCGACCCGTGGTATCGACGTCGGTGCGAAATATGAGATCTATACGATCATGAACCAGCTGATCCAGCGCGGCGTCAGCGTTATCATGATCTCTTCGGAACTTCCCGAGGTTCTCGGTATGAGTGACCGTGTCTTGGTAATGCACGAAGGTAAATTGAAAGCGATTCTTGACAATAAAGACATTACGCAGGAAGTCGTTATGACTTATGCGACCGGAGGAGAAGTAAAATGACAAACAAAACAAGCTTGAAATATCTTTTTTCGCTGGAATTCGGCAAAAATAAGCGCCAGATCATCATGCTGGGCGTTCTCGTGCTGATCTGCCTCGGCTTTGCAGCACTCACAGGCGGCACATTCGTCAGCGCAAGAAACCTCTCTAACCTTACGCTGCAGGCATCCGCAACGGGTGTTGTTGCGATCGGTGTAGTATGGATCCTTGTTGCAGGTCAGATCGACCTTTCCATCGGTTCCTTTGTCGGCTTTATGGGCGCTCTCGCAGGTATGCTCATGGTAAACAACGGATGGGGCGCGATCCCCGCAATGCTCGTCGTTCTGGTCGCAGGTGCGATCCTCGGCGCATGGCAGGGTTACTGGATCGCATTCCGCCGTATCCCGTCCTTCATCGTAACACTCGCAGGCATGCAGATGTTCCGCGGCGGCTGCCTTATGGCAACAGGCGGCGTTACACTCAGCCCCATGGCTGACATCTACAAGGCTGTAGGTCAGGCATATCTCCCCGGCATCTTCGCTACAGAAAAGGGCTTTGTTGACAGTGCTATCTATGTAGGCGTGATCCTCTGCGTTGTTCTCATCTTCTCCGAACTCTCCAGCGTACGTTCCCGTAAAAAGTACAATCTGGAAGTTGCTCCGATGTGGTTCATCACAGTTAAGATGGCGATCACTTGCGTACTCGTACTCTTCGTAAGCTTCGTTCTCTCCAAGCATCTCGGTCTGCCGATCGCGGCGATCATCCTCGGTGCGCTGGCAGTGCTCTTCTCCTTCATTTCCTCCAACACTCGCTTCGGCAGATACGTCTATGCGATCGGCGGCAATAAGGAAGCAGCGATGCTCTCGGGTATCAATATCAAAAAGACGACATTCCTCATCTATGTCATCATGGGCGTTATGTGCTCCGTATCCAGCGTTATCTACACAGCTCGTCTGAATGCTGCAACAGCAGCTGCAGGTCAGAGCATGGAAATGGACGCTATCGCATCCGCGATCATCGGCGGTACATCCACGATGGGCGGCGAAGGCAGCGTATTCGGCGCGATCATCGGTGCGTTCATCATGTCCAGTATCGACAACGGTATGTCCATCATGAACCTGCCTCCGCAGGTACAGTACATTGACAAGGGTCTCGTTCTGCTCATGGCAGTATGGCTCGACGTTGCATCCAAGAAAAACAGATCCAAATAATATATTCAGACGTGAAAAAGCACCGTTTTTATGGTGCTTTTTCATCACTTTATGCGAATTCGGGAGAAACAATTATGACAGAACCCAAAA
>JAZRGP010000301.1:0-3256 GCA_045644225.1 Christensenellaceae bacterium
CCTCCCCTCCTTCTCCGATCTGCCAAATGCGGCCGATGCCCTTACCGAAGAAGAATTCCTCGCAGACCCATTCCCATATATGAAGCTGACGACACGTTCCAAAAATCCCTCGAAAGATACAGAAGCAACGTATCGTTCGCACCTGAATCAATTTCTCTCATGGTGCAAGGAACTGGATTGTTCGCCGTTCATTCTGACAAAAGAACAGCTGTCATATTTCCGCGACTGGCTTTTGAACTGCGGTCTCAAATCCGCAACAGTCGCCTTGAAGCTGACTGTTATTCGTCATTTTTACACTACCGCCATTTCTTATGGGTTTACATCATTCAACCCCGCACTCCGCTTAGCGATAAAATCTTCTGCCGAACAAGCACCGCCTAAGAAATCACTGACAACAGAAGAAGTGTCTCACCTGTTCTCTGTCTTCCCTGACGAAGATTCCCCACGCATACTCAGAGATAAACTTCTCCTTTCTTTCATGGTGCTTGAAGGACTTCGCATCGTTGAGCTTCACGAAATGAACGAAAGTGACATTGACCTTACTTTCCACTCCATTCACATCGGCCGTCAGACCATCTACCCAAGAGACGATACATTCACGCTCTTATCACGTTACCTCAACTCAAAAGAAGTTCATCATCCCGATAAAAACGGAGCAGTCCCCGTATTCACCGTATTGGGCAACAACAACCACGGCAATCGTATGTCTCGCCAATCGATTCGAGATGCGATCAATGACTGTCTCGATAAAGCAGGACTAAAAAAACAAGGCATCACCTGCCACACGCTTAGACACACCTGCGGAACACTCCTTTTCCAAGCGACAGGCAATCTCGACCTTGTGCAGCAGACGATGCGTCACAAAGACAAACAACTTCTCGCAACATACCAGACTCCCCCATCCAACGCACCCATTCGTCATACAGCTCTGTTGCCGATCGATATATCGGGCAAAAAATAAAAAAGACGTCTCAATTACGAGACGTCTTTTATTTTTGTAATCTTATTGAATCGTTGCAAGAACTTCTTTCAATTTTGCTACGACTGCATCATCGGCAGCTGTAAGCGGAAGACGGAGCGGACCCGCAGGGAGACCCAAGAGACCGACCGACGTTTTAACAGGGATCGGATTCGTTACGATGAACATCGCTTTGAATACAGGGAGGATCGAGAGGTTGATTTCCTGTGCTTTTTTGATATCGCCTGCAAGGAATGCCTGGATCATTGCCTGGATCTGATTACCGACTACATGACCGGCTACGCTGACGATACCTTCACCGCCAACTGCGAGAAGCGGAAGCGTCATTGCATCATCACCGCTGTATACTTTGAAATCAGCAGGTGTTACGCGGATGATTTCCGTCGCCTGTTCAATGTTGCCGCTTGCTTCTTTGATCGCTACGATATTCGGGATCTCAGCAAGACGAGCAACCGTTTCGGGCGCAATATTCGATGCCGTACGACCCGGTACGTTATAGAGCATGATCGGAAGCGAAGTTGCTTCTGCGATCGTTTTGAAATGCTGATAAAAACCTTCTTGTGTCGGTTTGTTGTAATACGGACCGACCACGAGCGCACCATGTACGCCAACTTTTTCCGCAGCCTGCGTAAATTTAACCGAAGCCATCGTATCATTCGAGCCCGTGCCTGCGATAACCGATGCACGATCACCCACTGCTTCGAGAACTACTTCGAACAATTTCAATTTTTCTTCCGCCGTCATTGTTGCAGCTTCACCCGTACTGCCTGCAACGACCAAGCCGTCCGAACCATTCGCTACCAAGTGACGAGCAAGTTCTGCCGCGCCTTCATAATTCACACTACCATCTTCGTGGAACGGTGTAACCATAGCAGTTATAACACGACCAAAATCTTTCATATTATTCCCCACCTTTGTAAAAATTAAAGAGAAAGTCTAAATTTCTTATGCAAAACGGTAACCGCTTTAGCTAAATCTTCTGTCTTGATCAATGCCGAGATCGTAGTATGGGAATCTACCGTTTGAAGCACTTCCACATTTTCTTCTTGAAGTGCCTCCATGAAGTTCGCCATCACCCCGGGAACACCACGCATTCCCCCACCGACTATCGTAACCTTAGCACAATCAGATTCCGCATATAACTGACAAGGGAACGAATCGAGAAGTTTCACCGTCTTTTCGGCACAACCGTCAGGCACCGTGAAGAGTATTCTCTCGGCACAGACATTGATCATATCCGCGCTGACACCATTTTTTCCGAGTTCACGGAAGATATGTGCCGCTACAAGAGGTTCTTTTTTTGCAACCAACTTGATCTGCGCAAGACCTGCAACATAGGCCACACTCGTCACTGTCTGATCTTCGATATTCGTTTCCATCCCTGCCACTTGATTCGTTATCAAAGTTCCTGCTTCATCCGAGAACGTCGAACGAATCACAAGCGGAATATTTTTTTGCATCGCGATCTCTACCGCACGCGGATGGATGACCTTCGCCCCTTGCTCCGCCATTTGACAGACTTCTTGATACGTCGTTACCGACAAAAGCCTTGCCTCCGACACAAGTTTGGGATCGGCAGTCATAATACCCGCCACGTCAGTATAGATCTCGATTTTTTCTGCATCAAGTGCATTACCGAGTGCAGCTGCCGTTGTATCACTGCCGCCGCGTCCGAGCGTCGTATGCGCACCATCCGAGGTAACACCCTGGAAACCGCAAACAACAGGGACAATACCTTGTTTGAGCAAAGATTGAATTGCCGCTGTCTGCACCTTCACGATACGCGCATTCGAAAAATTATCATCGGTAATGATTCCGGCTTGCCCGCCTGTCAATGTCGCAGACGGTATACCCATCGCCGTAAGGGTAGCCGTCATGATAACGGCAGAAATAATCTCACCACAATACATCATTTGGTCCAGTTCTCGTTCCGACGCGTTAGGATCGCACGATCTCACCAATCGGATCAGCGTATCTGTTGCATACGGAGCACCGTTGCGCCCCATAGCCGACACAACAACGACAGGAAGATATCCCGCCTCACGCGCAGAAGAGACTTTTTTTGCGGCACACGCTCGCGCTTCATCAGTCGCGACCGACGTCCCACCAAATTTTTGTATCAATATACGCAATGTTTATACACCTCAAACCAACTCATGAGCGATCATGTGCTCTGCGATCTGCAAAGCATTGAGAGCCGCACCTTTGCGGATCTGGTCACCAACTACCCACAAGTTTAATCCGTTAGCTACCGATCTGTCCGCACGGATACGACCT
>JAZRGP010000302.1:0-6107 GCA_045644225.1 Christensenellaceae bacterium
TAAGTGCGAAAACACAAAAAACTAAGGAGGAACAAATGAAAAAAGTACTTATCATTGCTCTCTGCCTGATGATGGTTCTCAGCCTCGTCGCTTGCGGCGCTAAGACTGAAGCTCCCGCTGAAGAAGCTGCTCCTGCTGAAAAGGAAGAAGCTGCTGCTCCCGCTGAAAAGGAAGAAGAAGCTGCTCCCGCTGATGATGCAGCTGCAGAACCTGTAAAGATCTACTTCATTCCGAAGAACCTCGGCAACCCCTACTTCGAATCCATCTCCCTCGGCTTCGAAAAGGCTATCGCTGAATTCCCGGCTGGCACATTCGAATATGAAATGGTAGGTCCCGCTACTGCTGAAGCTACATCTCAGATCGAATACGTAGAAGCTGCAGTTCAGAACGGCGCAGACGTAATCTTCATCGCTGCTAACTCCAACGACGCTCTCAACGGCACATTCGACGACGCTGAAGAAGCTGGCACAAGAATCGTTATCATCAACCAGGATATCCCCGGTTCCGAAGATCACCGTACAGCATCCGTACAGCCCGTTGACATGACTAAGGTTGGCGTAGCTCTCTGTGACCACGTTAAGGCTCTCATCGGCGAAGGCAAGTTCGCAGTTCTCTCTGCTACAACAGACGCTCCCGACCAGAACCAGTGGATCGCTGACATGCAGGCTCTCCTCGAATCCGACAGCAACTACGCAGGTCTCGAACTCGTAGAAGTTGTTTACGGTGACGACCAGCCCGAAAAGTCCACAACAGAAATGGAAGCTCTCCTTGCTAAGCACGCTGACCTTGACTGCGTAGTAGCTCCCACAACAGTTGGTATCGCTGCTGCTGCTAAGGTTCTCCAGAACAAGGGCAACAAGGCTGCTGACGGCATCAAGCTCACAGGTCTTGGTCTTCCCTCTGAAATGGCTGAATTCGTTCTCGACGGCACAGTTTCCGAATTCAAGCTCTGGAACCCCCCGTACGAAGGTTACCTCGGCGTTTACATGGCATATGAAATGGCTGTAAACGGCTACGAACCCGAAGCTGGCTCCACATTCGAAGCTGGTGAACTCGGCACAATCACAGTTGAAGATAACTCCATCATCTTCGCTATCCCCGAACTCATGCTCTACGATGCAAACAACATCGAAGAATATGCAGCTCAGTTCTAATTTGAAAAAATTGAACATCTAATCTTTTAAAAAAGGCGGCTTCCCCTTATGGGGAAGTCGCTCATTCAAAATCAAATAATTTCCCATTATTAAAATCGAATATTACTTGTCAAATTTTTTAACAGATAATATAAATTTATTATTTTTTAGGAGGGTCTCAAAATGAGAGGTTTAAAAGGCAAAGTTGCTATCGTAACAGGCGGTTCCAGAGGTATCGGTAAAGCGATCGTTCAGAGACTTCTGGAAGAAGAAGTTAAGGTTCTTTTCAGCGGCAGAAACGAAGCTGTCGGTAAGGCTGCTGAGGAAGAATTCAGAAAGCTCGTTCCCGGCTGTGATGTTGAATTTATGGCTGGCGATATGGAAAAGAGATCCGTTGCTCACGACCTCGTTGCTCGTGCGCTTGAAAAGTGGGGTCAGCTCGACTTCATCGCAAACAATGCTTTCCCGTTCACAGCGAAGGGTCTTGACGTAACAGAAGAAGACTGGATCCACACAATGCTCGCAGGCCCCGTAGGCTATGCTAACATGATCCAGGAATTCGTTGCACAGCGCGGTACAGGCAAGGGCGCTATCTGCTGCACATCCTCTATCTCCGCTAACGTTGCTCAGACAAACAGATGGACATACAACTGTGCTAAGGGTGCTGTTTCTCAGCTCGTTCGCTGCGCAGCTCTTGACCTTCCCGAGATCCGCGTTAACGCATATCTGCCCGCATGGGTAAGAACAGACGAAGTTCGTAAGGCATGCCCCGACCAGACATGGGATACACAGCCCCAGGCTTGGAACGATTATCACATGTTCGGCAGACTTCAGGAGCCCGAAGAAATGGCTGCAGTTGTAGCATTCCTCCTTTCCGACGATGCAAGTGCGATCACAGGTGCTAACATCGACGCTACAGGCGGCTACCTCGCAATGGGTCCGGAAGGCCGTTGCCTTACATCTTCCTTCGCAGGCAGCAACTGATAACACTATGATTTTAAGCAGCTTCTATTTTGAAGCTGCTTAAATATAAATTTGGGAAATTCATGGATACAAAAGCGGTTATCACGATCATTGATACGGGATATGATTACAAAAAGGAGATCGGTCGTCTGGCTGAGATGGGAATTTCTGCGGAGTATGTTCCGCTGGAAGCGACCAACGACAGAGACCTGATCGAAAAGACCGTCCGCGGGAAGCAGATCGT
Source organism: Christensenellaceae bacterium (assembly GCA_045644225.1). Classification (GTDB taxonomy): domain Bacteria; phylum Bacillota; class Clostridia; order Christensenellales; family Christensenellaceae; genus JAZRGP01. The sequence continues at coordinate 2,341 of JAZRGP010000302.1, forward strand.
CCTCGCGGGACCTGAACTCTGGGATGCGGAGATGCTTTCCCGGGCAAAGGATCTCAGGATGATCGCAAGACTGGGTGCGGGGATCGAAAAGATCGACCTCGAAGCGGCATCCAAGCTCGGTATCGCAGTAGCGAATACACCCGGTGCGAATGCTTGCTCGGTCGCACAGTTCACCGTTTCGATGATGCTGAATATCGGGCTCAGTGTTTCTCGGTACGACCGAAACATGAGAGCAGGGGATTTCAGCAGGAAGCTTTCCTCTGTCGACCTGATGGGCAAGACAGTCGGTCTCGTGGGTTTCGGCAATATCGGCAGGAATGTCGCAAAAATGCTCAAAGGCTTCGATGTAAAGATCCTTGCATTTGTGCGTCATCCCGATGAAAAGCTTGCCGAAGAATACGGAGTGACCTTCACGGACCTCGATACGCTGATCGCGGAATCTGATTATATCAGCCTGCATCTGCCGCTGACGGATGCCACGAAGGGAATGGTCGATAAGGACTTTTTCCGCAGGATGAAGAACACTGCCTTTCTCATCAACACCTGCCGAGGCGGGGTAGTGGAGGAGCAGGATCTCATCGAGGCGCTCCGAACAGGCGAGATCGCGGGTGCGGGACTGGATGTTTACGCAGAGTCTCCGCTTTCTGCAGAGAATCCGCTGCTTCATATGGAGAACGTGATCCATACACCGTATGTCGCTTTCAGCAGCGACCTCGGAACAGAATGCACCATAAATATGGCGCTGGAAAGTATTTCCGACTTTATGAATGGGCGAGAGATCCGCAGGATCCTGAACCCTGACTACAAAAACGCAATTATTTGAACGAAAATAAATATCAGAGAGGTTAATTATGGCAAAATATATTGATTTGACAGCTCCTTTAAACGATGGCGATCCCGGTATGCCGATGGATCCCAAGATCTCTATCTCCTGGCACTGCACACTTGATACACTGGGCTACAACCTTTCCAGACTGACAACATCCCTGCATCAGGGCACACATATCGATGCTCCGAAGCACTTCTTCAAGGATGGCGAAACGATCGACCATATCGCGCTTGACCGCGTTATCGTCCGTGCGATCAAGATCGCTCTCCCCGAGAAGACAAACAAGACATTCATCCACCCCGAAGATCTCGAACCCTATGCTGATAAGATCAGACCCGGCATGGCAGTTCTCCTGCACACAGGCTGGGATAAGAAGTTCCCGGATCAGGTATTCTTCAATGAATTCCCCAGCATCACAGCTGAAACAGCTCAGTGGCTCGCAGACCACAAGGTCGGCATCATCGGTATGGATATGCCCACACCCGGCAGCGACTGGAAAGTTGTTCACGAAACACTCCTCGGCAACGATGTACTCGTAGTTGAAGGTCTTGCTAACATGGAAGACATCACAGCTGACGAATTCACATTCCTTGCTCTGCCCCTCAAGCTCGCAGGCAGAAGCGGTTCTCCCATCAGAGCCGTTGCGATCGAAGACTGATACTCCGAAGAATCGGAAAAATATGGAATGAAGAAAATGCATGGGAACGAAATGAGAGCGTTTCCGTGGTCGCGGATCAGATAAACCGCGATGCACAAAGCACACCTTCCGCAGGTCGGAGGGTGTGTTTTTTCATGCGCCAAAACCCGAAAACCGATTGACAAATCTGCTTTAATGTACTAAAATACCTTTAATTGAATAATTCCCTTTTGCCTTTCGGGATTGGCACCCCGCGATAGTATAAGGCAATTTCAAGAAAGAGGTCGCCTACGGGCGGCAATAAGGGTGGAACCGCGGAAGATCACTTTCGTCCCTTGCATGATAATGCAGGGGATTTTTCATTTTTAAGAAACTATTTGATATACTTCAGGAGGAACTTATGGATCATTCTAAGAAGACAATGGACAAAGTCGTAGCACTGTGCAAAAACCGTGGCTTCGTATTCCCCGGCTCCGAGATCTACGGCGGTCACGCAAACACATGGGATTACGGCCCCCTCGGCGTTGAATTCAAGAACAACGTTAAAAAGGCTTGGTGGAAAAAATTCGTAACAGAATGCAAATATAACGTAGGTCTGGACTGCGCGATCCTCATGAACCCCCAGACATGGGTGGCTTCCGGTCATGTTGGTGGCTTCAATGACCCGCTCATGGACTGCAAAGGCAGTAAGGAAAGATTCCGTGCAGACAAGCTCATCGAAGACTATGCTTTCGAAAACGGTCTCGAAGATGTCAAGCCCGAAGCTATGACAAAGGAAGAGATGGAAGCATACATCGCTGAAAACATCGTTTGCCCCACATGCGGCGCAAAGGCTAACTTCACAAACATCCGTCAGTTCAACCTGATGTTCAAGACATTCCAGGGCGTTAACGAAGATACAGCATCTCAGATCTATCTCCGTCCCGAAACAGCTCAGGGTATTTTCGTAAACTTCAAGAACGTTCTCCGTTCCACAAGAAGAAAGATGCCCATGGGTATCGGCCAGATCGGTAAATCCTTCCGTAACGAGATCACACCCGGTAACTTCACATTCCGTACACGTGAATTCGAACAGATGGAACTCGAATTCTTCTGCAACCCCGCTGAAGAAATGCAGTGGTTCCACTACTGGAAGGACTATTGCGCAAACTTCCTCTATGCGCTCAATATGCCCAAGGAACACGTAAAGCTTCGTGACCACGAGCCCGAAGAACTTTCTCACTACTCCAATGCTACAACGGATATCGAATATCTGTTCCCCTTCGGCTGGGGCGAACTCTGGGGTATTGCTGACAGAACAGACTTCGACCTTAAGGCACACATGAGCGAATCCGGTGAAAACTTCACATATCAGGATCCGATCACAAACGAAAAGTACGTTCCTTACTGCATCGAGCCCTCGCTTGGCGCAGACCGTGTTGCGCTCGCATTCCTCTGCGAAGCATACGACGAAGAAGAACTCGAGAACGGCGACGTTCGTACAGTTATGCACTTCCATCCGGCTCTCGCTCCCTACAAGGCTGCGATCCTGCCGCTCCAGAAGAAGCTTGCTGACAAGGCAGACGAGATCTATGCTCAGCTGCTGAAGTCTCACAACGTAGATTACGACCTCACAGGTTCCATCGGCAAGAGATATCGCCGTCAGGACGAGATCGGTACACCTTACTGCATCACAGTTGACTTCGAAACACTCGAAGACGGCTGCGTAACAGTTCGTGACCGTGACACAATGGAACAGGTAAGAATGCCCATCGATCAGCTCAAGAGCTTCCTCGATGAAAAAGTTGATTTCTAATTTTCATGAAAACGATCTTTATAGTTGCAGCGGCGGCAGTTTTGCTTGCCGCTGTGATTCTTCTCATTGGATATGCTGCATTCTGTAAGGCGATGCGGAGATGGAACCATGAAATGACCGTCGATGACTATCTGCATAAGCCAAATAAATTCTGGAGAACGCATGCATATGTTCTGCATGATTCCATGGCTGCCTGCGAGAATATTCCTTATGCCGATCATTGGGTTACTTCTGCGGACGGGCTGAAGCTCTATGCGCGTTATTATGACTGCGGATCGAAGGATAAGGTCATTATCCTGTTCCATGGATACCGTTCCATGAGCAGGGTCGACTTTGGTTCGGTCATCCAGGTCTATATGGACGACGGATACAACGTCCTGCTGGTCGATCAGCGTGCTCACGGCAAGAGCGAAGGGCTTTATATCGGCTTCGGTGCGCTGGGAAGCAATGACGTTCCCGTGTGGGTCGATTATGCAGAAAAGACGTTTGGACCCAAGCATATCGTG
>JAZRGP010000303.1:0-2531 GCA_045644225.1 Christensenellaceae bacterium
TCGATCAGGTCGTTACACTGCACATCAATGACTGCGACGCTAAGGGCAGCCTGAAGTTCGTTGTTGCAGGTACAGGCGCAGCTCCCATCCAGGAGATCCTCGAATATGCTAAGAAGAACGGCTGGAACGGCTGGGTATGCATTGAAGAAGCTGGCTTCCAGGGTCTTCCCGGTATCAAGCAGGCTGTTGACTATGTAAACAACGCTTGGAACAGCATCGTTTGATCTTAAAATCATATTGATCTTTACGGCAGCACTACAGTTTTCTGTAGTGCTGTTTTTTTGTGCCGAAAGCAAAAATCCGCACGATCGGAGATATACAAAAAAGGAATAAGCCGAGGGAGAAACATATAAAAATTGGATATGAAGGAATCCTCGGAAAATGATCTGTTTTTATAAAAAACTATTGACATTGTCTATGCATCGATTTACAATAATTTTAACAAAATACAACCCGTTTCATTCAAAAAAGAGTAAAAACTGTAAAAAATCAACGATATTTTTTTCAAAAAACCGCATTTTTTTTATTTTTGCACTATCGTAAATCGATTCACGAAGCATCCGAAACGGGCAGATCGCCTTCTTCCTAGGGTCTGACCGCCGAAAAAGTGCTTCAGAAAGCCACAATTTCCGATTATTTTTTCACACATAGTGTGAATCGATACATACACATTACATAATCAATATGGAGGCATAAAAATGAGAATTGATGATCATGTCTTTTTTGCAAGAGACCTGAACAAAGATTACCCCGTCTGCGTGAAAGGCGAAGGCGTATGGGTATGGGATGAAAACGGCAAAAAGTATCTGGACGGCTGCTCCGGTGCTAACGTTGCATCTATCGGTCACGGTGTAAAGGAAATCGGCGAAGCGATGAAGGCTCAGTCCGACAAGATCGCTTATGTTCCGCCGCAGCACTTCCTCAACCAGCCCACAGTAGATCTCTGCAAGAAGCTCCTTGAGCACGCTCCCAAGGAATACACAAGAGTAATGCTCTGCTCCGGCGGTTCCGAAGCAAACGAAAACGCGCTGAAGATCGCTCGTCAGTATCATGTATACAGAGGCAATGCTTCCAAGTATATGACAATCTCCAGATGGCAGGGTTTCCACGGCAACACAGTCGTAGCTGATGCTGTTGGCGGTACAACTGCAAGAAGAAAGATCAGTGCTCCCATGCTGATGGAAGTACACCACATTCCTCCGTGCAACTGCTACCACTGCCCCTATGAAAAGGAATTCCCGAACTGCAACCTGCTCTGCGCTAAGGCTCTCGAGAACGAAATTCTCCAGCAGGGTCCGGAAAACATCTCTTCCTTCATCATGGAACCCGTTGTTGGCTCCGCTTCTGCAGGTGTAACTCCTCCCAAGGAATACTTCCAGAAGATCCGTGAGATCTGCGACAAGTACGATGTGCTTTGGATCGACGACGAAATCATGGCTGGCGCTGGCAGAACAGGTAAGTTCCTCGCTACAGAAAACTTCGACGTAGTTCCGGATATCGCTGTTATGGCTAAGGGTCTCTCCTGCGGTTATGTTCCGCTGGCAGCTATCCTCCTGACAGAAAAGGTCTGGAAGGCATTCTATGAACAGAAGCTTCCCTACGTTGGCGGCCATACATACAATGCTCACCCCGTAACAGCTTCCGTAGGCTGTGCGATCCTCGACTATGTAGATACAAACAACATTTACAAAGACGTTGCTAAGAAGGGTGAATATCTCCTCGCTTCCCTCAAGAAGCTCGCTGAAAAGCACGAGATCATCGGTGACGTAAGAGGTCTCGGTCTGTTCCAGGGTATCGAGTTCGTTAAGGACAGAGCTACGAAGGAACCCTTCGATCCCGCTCTCAACGTTACTCCTCAGATGCTCGCTCTCGCAATGGAAAAGGGCCTGATCGTATACGCTTCCAGAGGCTGCGTTGACGGCAGAAGAGGCGACGGTCTTCTCATCTGCCCGCCGCTCGTAATCACAGAAGAAGAGATCGATTACATGATCAACGTTCTCGACGAAACGATTACAGAAGTAGTTGCTAAGCTCAAGGCGGAGGGTGAATTCTAATGATCTTTAATGACGAGAAACATGCACCTACCCAAAAAATCGAAGGCGCAGAAGCAAGACTGCTGAAAGTATTGCTCTCTCCTGCGATGAATGAGGGTCTTACGGAGATCGCGGTCGGTTACTCCATCGTGCCTCCGGGAAGCACATCCGACAGAATCGGTCACGTCGAAGGCGAACTGTTCTATGTAATCAGCGGTGAAGGCAAAATGTATGTAGACGGCGAAACACAGGATATCTATCCGACGGCTACAGTCTGGGCTCCCCCGCACAAGGTTCATCAGATCATCAACGACAGTGATCAGGAACTCAAGATCCTGTGGGTTCTTTGCCCTCCCGGCAGAGAAGCAGGAATCATCAAAAATCGTATTTGATAGCGGATCCCCTCGGAAAGAGGGGACCGAAAAATAAAATCAAATAAAAATCCCAAGGAGGAAAAATCATCAAGAGAATTTTGCTGGTGGTATTATGTGTAGTTAT
>JAZRGP010000304.1:0-1134 GCA_045644225.1 Christensenellaceae bacterium
CGATCCGACTTATGTAGGCATCGACCTCGGCACAGCAAGTGTACTCGTATATGTTAAAGGAAAGGGTATCGTTTTAAGAGAGCCCTCCGTTGTTGCTGTCGACAGATCTTCCGGCGAGATGCTTGCGATCGGCGAAGAGGCAAGAGTAATGCTCGGCAGAACGCCCGGCAACATCGTTGCGGTTCGTCCCTTAAGAGAAGGTGTTATTTCCAACTTTCATGATACAGAACGCATGCTGCGTTATTTCCTGAGAAAGGTCATCGGCAGAAAGCTTTTCTTTAAGCCCCGCGTTATCGTCTGCGTACCCAGCGGCGTAACCGAAGTTGAAAAGCGCTCCGTTATCGAAGCGACTGAAGAAGCAGGCGCTAAGCATACATACCTGATCGAAGAACCGATCGCTGCTGCGATCGGCGCAGGCATCGACATCGGCAAGCCGAACGGTCATATGGTCGTTGATATCGGCGGCGGCACGACGGATATCGCAGTCATCTCCCTCGGCGGCGCAGTTCTCAGCGATTCTCTCAAGGTCGCAGGCGATAAGTTCGATGAAGCGATCGTACGCTTCCTCAAGAAGAAGTACAACATCCTCATCGGCGACAGAACAGCCGAAGATATCAAGATCAACATCGGTTCCGCATTCCCGCGCAGAGAAGAAGCTTTCATGGAAGTTACAGGCAGAAACCTCATCAGCGGTCTTCCCAAGACGATCACACTTTCTTCCAACGAAACGATTGAGGCTTTCCAGGAACCGCTTAACCTCATCATGGAAAAGGTACACGGCGTTCTGGAACGTACTCCTCCGGAACTCATGGCAGATATCTACGAAAACGGCATCTGCATGACAGGCGGCGGCTCTCTGCTCTATGGCTTCGACAGACTGCTTACAGAGCGTACAAAGATTCCCTGCTATGTTGCGGATGATGCAGTATCCTGCGTAGCCATCGGCACGGGTATTTCTCTTGAAAATATGGGAACATACCATTTCAACTCCATCACGGACTACAGACGCGGAGATTACTACGGCGGTTATTGATCGCACATACTAAGATTACAAAAGGCTGTTTATATCTCTATCCGATATGAAGCAGCCTTTTTTATTAAAAAAAAGGTCAGAAATATGAACGACAGAGTTTT
>JAZRGP010000305.1:0-2796 GCA_045644225.1 Christensenellaceae bacterium
TCGCCGAACATCTCACGAACCTCTCCGAGCGTGATCTCGGTGTCTTCGGGAACGTCATGCAGCATGCCCGAGCAGATCGTCACGGTATCAAACTGCATCTCCGCAAGAATGCGTACAACGCAGTGCGGATGGATGATATAAGGCTCTCCCGATTTGCGCAGCTGTCCCTCGTGTGCCTTAATGGCGACATCAAAAGCCTTCTTGATCAGCTCTTGATCAGCATATATCGGATAATCCTTTATAAACTGTTGATACATCTCAGACATACTGCTCTCCATTTACGAATCTTTCAAAAAGATCGTATAGTTTACTCTCCGCGGCAGCCTGCTCGCGGAATATTAGACTTATTCTATCACCTTTCGACAAAGCAATCAACTTTTGTTCGAAAAAAATATTCATGGAAAACCACGCTTTTTTGATGCTGCCGTTCTCCATCCTTCTGCAAACTGCCTTCAGCAGCTGCGATACACTGTCATATTCACCCGTCTCCCTGCGGAATGCCTCGCGATAGCCTGCCATTTCCTGACTGTCCGCGAAATATTCTGCCGCCTCTCTGCGGTATGCGGAGATCAGCGCATCGCTGACGAGCTCTTCTCCTTCTGCATCTGCCGCAAACGCACCGATGCGGAACAGATGATCGTATTGTCCCGTCGGCTTTGCTCCGACGAGGATCCTGCTGCCTGCGTCTTCGGCATCCCAGAAGAGCATCGGCAGTTCCTCCGGAAGCATATCCGCAAATTCCATCCCGGGGACAGATCCGATCAGGATGACCGTCTTGCCTTCTCCGTTTACCGCTGCCTCGAGTTTTTCGAAAAACTGTGCGCTGTTATCCGCGAGGTCCGTTCTCTGCGCGAGCTGCTTGATCTCCGCAGGAAAACTCCGCAGCAGCGAAAGCTCCGCCTCCTCCGTCAGTCCTGCTCTCACGGGCTGTGCCGCAGATATGCGAAACTGCGGGTTTCTGAGTCCGTTATATTCGTTTACGAGAAGCTCGCCGAGCATGGAATAATCCACACCCTCGATCAGCGATCCGCCAAAGCGCACGCAAGGCACTTTTCCGATCCGACCACGGCTATGTTCCCGATTTTTCCCCATTCTCGATACATTCGATACCTTTTCACCGCGGATCAAGAAAACAGGCGGCGGATTATCCAGCCCGAAGGGCTCCAGCCGCAGGATATCATCCGCAAGCGCAAGATCCGCGATCTCGGGATCCAGCTCGGTATCGTAGTATTTTTTCCTGCAGAAGAGCGACGCATCCAGACCGACCGCCGCCGCGTTGAGACCCTCGCGGACCTCGTCAAAGTATTCCGCAGGGAATGTAACGCCTGCCGCCTGCGAATGTCCGCCGAAGCGCGTATACAGATGCGACATGGTGTTCATGATCTCATAGATGTTTATGCCGTCGATGCTGCGTGCAGATCCCGTCAGCATGCCATCCTCTTCGGAAAGCACGATCGTCGGACGATAATAATGCTCTGCGATGCGCGATGCCGCCAGCCCGACAACGCCTTTATGGAAACCCTCACCTTTGATGAGGATGATGCGGTCTTCCGCACTCAGTACCTGCTCCTGCGCAAGCACGGAAATATTATTCTGAATGGTCTTTCTGCGGTCATTCAGCTCCTGAATATGCTTTGCGCACTCCGCTCTTTCCACTCTGCTCGAGGTCGTCAGCAGATCGAATGCACGCACCGCATGCTCAAGTCTGCCTGCCGCATTGATGCGCGGCACGATGCCGAAGCTGACAGACTGCGAATCCACCTTCTCCTGATCGATGCCTGCCTCGATGAGCAGCGCTTTCAAGCCGGGGTTCGGCTGTTCCTGCAGGCGCTTGATACCCATCGCAGCGATGGTTCTGTTTTCACCCGTGAGGCTCACGAGGTCGCCGATCGTCGCAACGCCCGCGAGGTCCGCAAGGCGGTAAGCATCCTCTCCAAGCAGCGCACATGCCACCTTGAAGGCGATGCCCGCGCCGCAGAGGTTCTTGTTCGGATAGGGCTCTCCGGGGCATTTCGGGTTCAGGATATAGGGCGTATCGGGAAGCTCTTCACATTCGTGGTGGTCGAGGATAATAACCTCTGCACCGAGGTCTCTCGCCAGCGCAACGTCTTCCACGCTTCTGATACCGCAGTCAACGGTAATGATGAGTCCTGCTTCATCGGCAAGCATTTCGATCGCACGCGCATTTGTTCCGTACCCTTCCGTGAAGCGATCGGGGAAATACACAACGACATCCGCACCGAGCTTCTTCAGCACGAGATACATGATCGCCGCGCCGCACACGCCGTCACAGTCATAGTCGGAATACACCGCAATGGGAACGCCCGCCTCGATCATCTCTTCGATCAGCGCAACGCTCTCTTCCATCATGCGGAATGCAAACGGATCAAGCAGTTCATCGGAGGAAAAATACTTCTGTGCGTCCTGCTTTGTTTGGATCCCGCGCATCATCAAAAGCTCACCCATAACGGGGTTCATGCCGAGCTCCTTTGCGAGTTCGTCTGCTTTTTTGCGGTCGATCTCCGCTCCGCGCTTAATATACTGCATTCGTTTTTCCTCCTTTCTTTTTTGATGTTTGTTACGAAAAGAACAATATTCGTAATAATAAAAGCAGGCGGCCCGTTAGACCGCCCGCTGAGTGGTTTTTATCTGATTGCCTTTACACCGCCGCGTGCCTTAACGCCGAACTTCTTGGAGAGCAGCGCCCAGACGGAGGGAGCAACGACCATGGAGCTGAATGTACCCGCAAGGATACCGATGATGATCGGGAATGCGAAAATGCGGATGGATTCTACG
>JAZRGP010000306.1:0-5722 GCA_045644225.1 Christensenellaceae bacterium
AATCAAATGTACATCGAACGTCTTGCTGTAAAAAATTTCAGAAACATCGAAAATGCGATGCTGGAAGATCTCAGTCCCGAGATCAATATTTTTATGGGCGAAAACGCACAGGGCAAGACCAACCTGATCGAAGCGGTGAACTATCTTTCCTGCGGAAGATCCTTTCGAAATGCTCCCGAAGAAGCACTCATCCGCGAAGGTGAGACCGCCGCGGAACTTTCCGCGATCTACTGCAACGAATACAGCCGCGGCAAGATCGATGCCGCCATCTTCCAGAATAAGCGAAGAAGCGTCAAGGTAAACGGGCTCCCCGTGAAAAAGATGTCCGAGATGATCGGCCGCATCAATACCGTCGTTTTTGCTCCCGAGGATATCCGCGTATTAAAAGACCGTCCGCAGCTGCGCAGAAGAATGATGGATATCGAGATCAGCAAGATGCGCATGCGCTATTATGTCATGCTGCAGCAGTATATGCTCGTGCTGAAAAACAAGAATAAGCTGCTGAAAGAGAAAAAAGGCGACGACGCACTGCTCGCGGTTTATAACATGCAGCTTGCGGAATATGCCTCTGAAATTATTGCAGACCGCTATAAGTTTTTCGATAAGCTCTCGGAATACGCGCAGCAGATCCATACCTTCCTCTGCGGCGAACGTGAGATCATGACTGTGCAGTACCGTGCGAGCGTGCCGCAGGAGAATATCAAAGAGGACTTCATGAAGCGGCTCGATGCACTCGCGGAGAAGGAAAAATACTTCGGCATGAGCCTGATCGGTCCGCACCGAGAGGACTGGGACATCCTCATCGACGGCAAGGATGCCAAAACAAAAGCATCGCAGGGTCAGCAGCGCACGGCGATGATCTCCTTCAAGCTTGCCTGCGCGGAACTTGCCAAAAATGAAATGAATGAGATGCCCGTTTTGCTTCTGGATGACATATTTTCTGAGCTTGATATAAGCCGCAGAAAGCGCCTGATCGAGAAAATAAGAAACGCTCAGGTCTTCATCACCGCAACGGATGCTGAAACGGTTCAGGACTTTAAAAATATAGAAAAAACAGAGGTCCGAAAGGGCAGATTTTTTCGATAAAAACTTGTTATTTTACTTGTTTTCGTGTATAATTTATAGCAGGGAAATTGGTCCATTTTTCCCTGCTGTTTTTGTTTTTATGGACATAAAAATATCCCTCGGAGGTAACCGCGGATGATCCTGCATATCGGTTCGGATGAGTATATCGCTCTTTCGGATATCGTCATGATCCTTGATCTCCGCAGCATTGGGGAGGATCCCGAAAATCTTGCCTTTTTGAAAAGTTTTTCGCAGGAGCCGTTAAAAAACTTGAACCCCGGGGGTCATTTTAAAAGTGTAATATTAACCGAAGAGGGAGAGGATCGCAAGGTTTACTTCTCTCCCATATCCTCTGCGACGCTATTGAAGCGTGCCGAGGAAAATCAGTATAGGAGCATATTCAATGCAGAATCAGAACACGAACTACGATGAATCGCAAATTCAGGTATTGGAGGGACTTGAACCTGTCCGTAAGCGCCCCGGTATGTATATCGGCTCGACGGACAAGCGCGGTCTGCATCACTGCGTCTATGAGATCGTCGATAACTCTATCGACGAGGCTATGGCGGGTTACTGCACAGAGGTCAATATCGTACTGAAGGCAGACGGCAGTGCGCTCATCGAGGACAACGGCCGCGGCATCCCCACGGGCATCCATCCCAAGGTCGGCAAATCCGCTCTTGAAGTTGCGCTTACCATGCTGCACGCAGGCGGTAAGTTCGACGGCAACGGCTATAAAGTTTCGGGCGGCCTGCACGGTGTAGGTGTGTCTGTTGTTAATGCGCTTTCTTATAAGCTGGTCGCAAAGGTCAAGCGCGAAGGCAAGCTGCATATGCAGAGCTTCGAGCGCGGTGTTCCCGATGCGGAAGTTGCGATCATCGGCGAAACAGAAGAAACAGGTACGAGCATCCAGTTCTACCCCGATCCCGAGATCTTCGAATCCGTGCAGTTTGATTACGATATCCTGCGTCAGCGCATCCGCGAGATGGCTTTCCTCAATAAGGGCATCCATATCACGATCTCCGATGAACGCGGCGAAAATACCGTAACGAACAGCTATTGCTATGAAGGCGGTATCAAGTCCTTCGTAGAATACTTAAATAAAAACAAGATCTCTCTCATGCAGGAGACCATCTACATGAACAGCTCCGACGGTGTTTACAGTGTAGAAGTCGCGATGCAGTATAACGAGAGCTATAACGAGAACATCCATTCCTTCGCGAACAACATCAATACTCACGAAGGCGGTTCTCACGAAACGGGCTTCCGCTCTGCGCTGACGAAGGTCATCAACGACTATGCCCGCAAGAACAACTTTATCAAAAACGCAGAAGAGAACCTCTCGGGTGAAGATATCCGCGAAGGTCTCGTCGCGATCATCAGCGTCAAGCTCCCCGAGCCGCAGTTCGAGGGACAGACAAAGACAAAGCTCGGCAACTCCATCATGCGTACCATGACGGAATCCGTCGTAACAAAAGGTCTGCAGCAGTATCTTGAGGAAAATCCCAAGTCCGCAAAGCTCATCCTGGATAAGTGCCTGATGGCAAAGCGCGCAAGAGAAGCCGCAAGAAAGGCGAGGGAATTCACGCGTAAGAAGAGCGGCGTATTCTCCAAGCCCGATAAGCTCGCGGATTGCTCCAGCAAGGATCCCAAGGAAAGAGAGATCTTCATCGTCGAGGGTGACTCCGCAGGCGGCTCCGCAAAGAAGGGTCGTGACCGCCGCACGCAGGCGATCCTGCCGCTGCGCGGTAAGATCCTGAACGTAGAGAAAGCCCGCATCGACCGCGCTCTCGAAAATGCCGAGATCAAGGCGATGATCACAACTTTCGGCACAGGCTATGGCGAAGATTTCGATATGTCCAAGCTGCGCTACGATAAGATCATCATCATGACGGATGCTGACGTCGACGGCAGCCATATCAGAACGCTCCTGCTGACGTTCTTCTATCGCTATATGCGTCCGCTGATCGAAGAAGGCCATATCTATATCGCGCTTCCGCCGCTCTACCGTGTCGTGCAGAATAAGTTCACGAAGTATGTTTACTCCGATGACGAACTGCGCAAGTGCCTCGATGAGATCGGCGACAATCCCAAGCCCACGATCCAGAGATACAAAGGTCTCGGTGAAATGAACTGGGATCAGCTCCGCGATACCACAATGGACGTCAACAACCGTACCATCCTGCAGGTCAGAAGCACGGATGCCATCGAGGCAGACCAGATCTTCACGATGCTGATGGGCGAGGACGTCGAACAGAGAAGAGAATTTATCGAACAGAACTCCAAACTCGTAGAGGACCTGGATATCTAAAAGGGGAGGACAGTTTTGGAACAAAATAATCTTGAAAACAACCTCGGCACGCGGGTCATTCCCGTCGAGCTGAATAACGAAATGCAGAAGTCCTTCATCTCCTATGCGATGGCGGTCATCATCAACCGTGCGCTGCCGGATGTAAGGGACGGTCTGAAGCCTGTTCACCGCCGTATTCTCTACGGTATGTATGAGATGGGCAATACTTCCGATAAACCCACGAAGAAGTGTGCGCGTATCGTCGGCGATGTCATGGGTAAATATCATCCCCATGGCGACTCCTCTATTTACGATGCACTGGTTCGCTTCGCGCAGGATTTCTCCATGCGCTATATGCTCGTTGACGGTCAGGGTAACTTCGGTACCATCGACGGCGACTCTGCCGCTGCGATGCGTTATACCGAAGCTCGTCTCTCCAAGATTTCCATGGAAATGGTCAGAGACCTCGATAAGGATACCGTAGACTGGTACCCGAACTTCGACGAATCCCTGCAGCAGCCCTGCACGCTCCCCAGCCGCTTCCCGAACTTGCTTGTCAACGGTACGGGCGGTATCGCGGTCGGCATGGCGACGAACATCCCGCCGCATAACCTTTCCGAGATCGTCGATGCGACCTGCGCGCTGATCGATGATCCCGATATCACCATCGACGAGATGATGAAATACGTTCCCGGTCCCGACTTCCCGACTGGCGGTGTGATCTGCGGTGTCAGCGGCATCAAGTCCGCTTACCATACGGGTCGCGGCAGGATCCGCATCCGTGCTAAGGTCGAGATCGAGACGGTCAAGGAACACGATGTCATCGTCGTTACGGAGATCCCCTATATGGTCAATAAGGAGCAGATGGTAGCGCATATCAATCAGCTCGTCAAGGACCATAAGATCGAGGGCATCAACGAAGTAAACGACTATTCCAGCGAAAGCATCCGCGTTGAGATCGAGCTCAAGAAGGGCTTTAATGCGAATGTTGTATTGAATCAGCTCTATAAGCATACTGCGATGCAGTCCACCTTCGGCGTGATCATGATCGCGCTTGTAGATGGCGAGCCCAAGACGCTCTCCATCAAGGAAGCTCTGCATCACTATATCAAATATCAGGAAGAGGTCATCGTCCGCAGAACGCGCTTCGACCTCGAACGTGCGAGAAAACGTGCACATATCCTCGAAGGTCTCATCAAAGCCCTCGACGTTATCGACGAGATCATCAAGACCATCAAGGCTTCCGCAGATGCCAACGAAGCTAGGGCAAACCTCATGTCGCAGTTCGGTTTCTCGGAAAAGCAGGCTCAGGCGATCCTCGATATGCGTCTGCAGAGACTCACAGGTCTGGAACGCGACAAGCTCGAGGCAGAATATGCTGAGCTGATGGCGAAGATCGAATATTTCGAAGCAGTTCTTCAGAACGAATGGATGGTCCTCGATATCATCAAGACCGACCTTCGTGAGATCAAGGAAAAATACGGTGATGACCGCCGTACCGAGATCACCTATGACGAAGACGAGATCGATATGGACGAGCTCATCCAGGAAGAAGACATGGCGATCACGCTCACGCACTATGGCTATGTCAAGCGCCTCCCGAGCGATACCTATAAGGCACAGCACCGCGGCGGCAAGGGCATTACCGGTCTCTCCACGAGAGAAGAGGACTTTGTTCAGGATATCTTCGTAACGTCTACGCATAATGATATTCTCTTCTTCACGACGAAGGGTAAGGTCTATATCAAGAAGTGCTATCAGATCCCCGAAGCAGGCAGACAGGCGAAGGGTACGGCGATCGTTAACCTCTTAAACCTCGATTCCGACGAAAAGGTCAGCGCAGTATTCCCGCTCTCCGAATTTGAAGATGCACAGAACCTCGTTCTCTTCACAAAGAAGGGCGTCGTCAAGAAAACTCCGCTCTCCGAATTCCGCAATATCCGCCAGAACGGCCTTATCGCGATCGCGATCCGCGAGGATGACGAGCTCATCGCAGTTCTTCGTACTTGCGGCAGCGACAGCATCATCATCGGCACAAAGCAGGGTATGTCCATCACCTTCAATGAAGAAGATGTCCGTCCCATGGGTCGAGTAGCGATGGGTGTCCGCGGTATCCAGCTCCGCGATGGCGACGAAGTCATCGACGCAGGCAGAATGAAGGATGACCACAGCGTCCTCATCATCAGCGAAAACGGCTACGGCAAGCGCACTCCCGTTGAAGAATACCGTCCGCAGACCCGCGGCGGCATCGGCATCAAGACCATGAATGTCACGGAGAAGACAGGCTACGTCTGCGGCATGAAGGTCGTAAACGGTGACGAGGACTTTATGCTCATCAACGACGCAAACTCCGTCATCCGCATGGGC
>JAZRGP010000307.1:0-1970 GCA_045644225.1 Christensenellaceae bacterium
TTCTGAACATATCAACATCGATTTCGATATCGCAAATGCAGTTGCAGCTCAGGTCAAGCAGATCGTAGAGATGGGCACAGAGGTCGGCATTATCGTCGGCGGCGGCAACATCTGGCGCGGCAGACACGGCAAGAGCATGGACAGAACAACAGCTGACCATATGGGCATGCTGGCAACGGTAATCAACGCACTTGCAATGCAGGATGCTCTCGAGAGCCAGGGCGTTGACGTCCGCGTGCAGACTGCGATCGAAATGCAGCGCATCGCTGAACCCTATATCCGCAGAAAAGCAGTTCGTCATATGGAAAAGGGCAGAGTAGTCATTTTCGCATGCGGCACAGGTAACCCGTATTTCACAACGGACTCCGCAACAGCACTTCGTGCGGCAGAAATGGAAGCTGAGCTTATCCTGCTCGCTAAGAATGTCGATGCGGTTTACGATTCCGACCCCAAGACAAACCCCAATGCAGTAAGATTCGACGATCTTACATACATGGATTTCATTCAGCGCGGTCTGCAGGCAATGGATACTACGGCAGTTACGCTCTGCATGGAAAACAATATTCCCATCCTTTGCTTCCCGCTCAACGAGGAAAACAGCATCGTCCGTGCGATCAACGGCGAAAAGATGGGTACACTCATCCACGGGTAAATAAACAGTCAGTACTGTATCATTTTAGAATAGAAAGGAACGACTATGGCACACGAAGCAGTAACAGTAGCAACCGAAAAAATGGAAAAATCCGTTGCGGCAATGCTCAATGAATTTTCTAATATTCGCGCAGGTCGTGCGAATCCGCAGCTTCTCAACAGAGTAATGGTAGATTACTACGGCACACAGACACCTATCACACAGATCGGCAACATCGCTGTTCCCGAACCCAGAATCCTTACGATCTCTCTTTGGGATGCAAGCATGATGAAGGCTGTTGAAAAGGCGATCCAGTCTTCCGACCTCGGTCTGAATCCTTCCAACGACGGTAAAGTGATCCGTCTCGTATTCCCGGAACTCACTCAGGAACGCAGACAGGAACTCGTTAAGATGGTCGCTAAGAAGGCTGAAGAAGCTAAGGTAGCTGTCCGCTCTATCCGCCGTGATGCAAATGATAAGCTCAAGAAGGATCAGAAGGCAAGCGTCATCACAGAAGACGATCTCAAGATCTATGAAAAGAACATTCAGGATCTTACAGACAAGACCATCAAGAAGATCGACGATCTGCTGAAGGATAAGCAGAAGGAGATCACGGAGCTTTAAGCTTTTATGAATGAATTTGATTTAAAGTCGCTTTATGGGCAGCCGATTGTGGCTGCCCTTGAGCGATTCAGAGAAAAAAATATCAGCTGTCAGGTAGTACAGTATGTTTCTCCGCGCGGACCGCTCGGGGAGGATTGGCGTGTATTGCGCGCTGAGATGAAGAACAATACCGCAGAGCTCGTTGTTTCGGGCTTCTGTACGGAGATCAACGGAGAGAATATTGGTTAATCTGAATATACCGCAGGAATGTTTGCCGAAGCACGTTGCGATCATTATGGACGGCAACGGTCGCTGGGCTCAGGAACGTAAGCTGCCGCGCTCTATGGGACACAAAGCAGGCGTTGAGCAGGTGCGTACCATTGTTAAGATGTCTAATCGGGTAGGGATCAAGACCCTTACTCTTTATGCTTTTTCTACAGAAAACTGGAAACGCCCCAAAGATGAAGTGGGTGTTCTTATGCAGCTTCTTCTGGAATATCTTAAGAAAGAGATCCGCGAACTGGGCGAGCAGAACGTCCGTTTCCGCTCGATCGGCAACCGTGAGCAGCTTCCTAAGGAAGTTTGCGCGGCGATCAACGAAGCGGAAGAGCTGACGAAGGACAACACGGGGCTGAACCTCGTTGTTGCGATCAACTACGGCTCCCGTGCGGAGATCGTGGATGCGGCGCGCCGTATGGCGGAAAACTACGCCGCGGATCCTTCCTATGTGCTCGAT
>JAZRGP010000308.1:0-5627 GCA_045644225.1 Christensenellaceae bacterium
GTCAATATAATAATATGGTGTGATTTTGAGGTATGACTATGGTACTTGATGTAGAAAAAGCACTTGATAATGCCGGCGCGATTTTTCACGCAGAACTTTCCGAGGAAATCGGTTCAGAATTTCTGCTGGAAGGGTGCGAATTTGCTGGAGAAGTAAAGCTCTCCGCGGATTATACGGTCTCGGAGGACGGTTTGCTCCTCTGGGGAAAGTTGTCTGCTCCTGTCAAGGCGAATTGTGCACGCTGCCTCAATGAGATCATCTATCCCGTGGAAGCGGAGATCAGCGAGGTCTATAAGCCGAACTCTCAGGACGAGGACGAAGCATATCCCTATGAAGGGAACATCGTCGTTCTCGACAAGATGATTGCGGATGAGATCTTGATGAAACTGCCGGTACGGTTTCTCTGCAGTGAAGACTGTCAGGGATTGTGTCCGCGTTGCGGAAAGAACCTTAATGAAGGAAGCTGCGATTGCGGCACAGAAGAGGAAATACCGGCGAACAACCCGTTTTCCGGATTAAAAGGATTGTTTGACTGAATGAGGAGGTGTGAAATAAATGGCAGTACCGAAGAGAAGACCGAGCAAACAGCGTAAGCACACAAGAAGCGCAAATTGGAAGCTTTCCCTGCCGGGTATCGTAGAATGCCCCCAGTGCCACGAAATGAAGCTGGCTCACAGAATCTGCAAGAATTGCGGTTACTATGCTGGTAAGTCCGTTATCAAGACAGACGAAGCATAAGCTCACAAACAAATCAAGCAGTTGTCGTTATGACAACTGCTTTTTTTGTTCCAATGAAGATAAACGCCGCTGTATTATGGCGAAAAGAGATGATTTTAAGCGCTTTGACGAAAATTATTCCTTTGACTTTACTTGCAAAAAAGCATATAATTATTTGAGAATGTATAACTGTACTTATTTGGAGGTATAAATTGAAAATTTTCAATTCCATGACACGCAGAAAGGAAGATTTTAATCCTGTACACGAAGGCGAAGCAAGAATCTATGCTTGCGGTCCCACAGTTTATAACTACTTCCACATCGGCAATGCGCGTCCGTTCATTATTTTTGATACACTCAGAAGGTATCTTGAATACCGTGGCTATAAGGTAACTTTTGTTCAGAACTTTACGGACATCGACGACAAGATGATCAAGGCTGCGAACGAGCAGGGCATCACAGTCAAGGAACTCGGCGACCGTTTCATCGACGAGTACTATAAGGATGCAAAGGGTCTCAATATCAAGCCCGCAACTGTTCACCCCAGAGCAACAGAACACATCAAAGAGATCATCGACCTTATCCAGACACTGATCGACAAGGGTCATGCTTACGTAGCGGAAAACGGCGACGTTTACTATTCCGCAGAGTCCTTCAAGGGCTACGGCAAGCTCTCCGGTCAGGTTCTCGAAGACCTCGACCTCGCCAGCGGCTTCGAAGCAAGAAAAGAAAAGCGCCTCGATGCAACGGATGTTAAGAAGCATCCCGCAGACTTTGCTCTCTGGAAGGCAAAGAAGGAAGGCGAACCCGCTTGGGAAAGCCCCTTCTCCGAAGGCCGTCCCGGCTGGCATATCGAATGCTCCGCAATGAGCATGAAGTACCTCGGCGAAACGATCGACATTCACGGCGGCGGTCAGGACCTTACGTTCCCGCACCACGAAAACGAGATCGCACAGTCCGAAGGTGCAACAGGCAAGAAGTTTGCAAACTACTGGATGCACAACGGCTATATCAACGTTGACAACAGAAAGATGAGTAAATCTCTCGGCAACTTCTTCACAGTTCGCGACATCTCCAAGGAAGTCGATCTGCTTGCGGTTCGTCTGTTCATGCTTTCCGCACAGTACCGCAGCCCGATCAACTATTCCTACGATCTGATCCAGCAGGCAAAGACAGGTCTCGACCGTATCTACAACTGCATGGAAAACGTCAAGGCAGCTGCTGAAAAAGACGCTTCCGATGCTGATTTCTTCGCAGAATTCAAGCAGAAGTTCACCGATGCTATGGACGATGATCTCAACACAGCTGACGCGATCGGTACGATCTTCGAACTCGTTAAGGAACTCAACACACGCTACGTCGGTAAGGACGATGCGGAAGGTGCTAAGGCAGGTCTTAAGCTTCTGACAGAACTTATGGATGTAGTAGGTCTTCTCCGTGAAGCTTCCAACGAGATCCCCGAAGAAGTTATCAAGATGGCTGAAGAACGCGCACAGGCTCGTAAAGATAAGAACTGGGCACTGGCAGACAGCCTCCGCGATAAGATCAAGGAACTCGGCTACGAACTCAAGGACTCCGCTGACGGCGTAAAGAACAATAAAATTTAAGGTGATAAATAATGGATAACGTAACCAACATGATGTCTATGTTCAACCTGCTGATCGGTCTGCTTTGTGCATACTGTGCGATCACAGGTAAGGGCCTTGCATACAAGAACGAATACCCGAAGGAAGTCAAACCCGAAGCTGACCGCATGATGCGTATTCTGCTCGCGGTTCTTGCTCCGCTGATGCTCTTCATGGGTGCAGAGGATTATTTCTCTCTCTTCCCCGATAATGTTTCTTTTGTAGTCCAGATGGTACTGACAGTGCTGGTTTTCCTGCTTGTCGTTGCATACATCGTTTGGCTGCGCGTTAAGTTCGGCAAGATCCTCGATAAGTATAATAACCACAGATCCCTCAGGAGATAATTATGTTCAGAATCGTAATCGATGCGATGGGCGGAGACCATGCTCCGCAGGCTGTGATCGAAGGTGCGCTTGCCGCTGCTGCGGAAGCTAAGGATATCGAGATCACGCTTGTAGGCAAGGAGGATGAGATCCGCAGATACCTTCCGCAGAATGCAGAACGTTTTCATATTGTCCATGCAGAAGAGACGATCTCTATGGACGAAGCTCCCGTTGCGGCGATCCGCAAAAAGAAAAATTCTTCCATCGTTGTAGGTATGAACCTCGTGAAAGACGGTGCAGGAGATGTTTTCCTCTCTGCGGGAAGCTCCGGCGCGATCATTGCAGGTGCGACGCTGATCGTCCGCCGTGCAAAGAACGTTGAGCGTGCGGCGCTTGCTCCGCTGCTGCCGACGATCGGCGGTAAGTGGGTGATGCTGCTGGATGCAGGCGCAAATGTCGACTGCAAACCCGCTCATCTCATGCAGTTTGCTCGCATGGGCAGCATTTATATGGAAACGATCATGGGCATCGAGAATCCCAGAGTCGGTCTGCTCAATAACGGTGCGGAATCCGAAAAGGGTTGTGCGCTGACAAAAGAAGTTTACGGAATGCTGCAGGAAAGCGAACTGAACTTCGTCGGCAATATCGAACCCCGCGATGCGCTGGGCGATGACTGTGATGTGCTTGTTGCGGACGGTTTTGCGGGCAATGTGCTCATGAAATCTATCGAAGGCACGGTAAAAATGCTGCTTTCGCTGCTGAAGCAGAGCCTGTATTCTTCTCTGAAGAGCAAGATCGGTGCGCTGCTCTGCAAGGATGCATTTGCTTCCATGAAAAAGCGCCTCGACTATAAGGAATACGGCGGTGCGCTGCTCCTTGGCGTAAACGGCGGCGTTGTTAAGGCGCACGGTAGCTCTGATGCAAGGGCGATCAAGAGCGCAGTGCTGCAGGCACGCAAGATCGCAGAGAGCAGGGTAGTTGCGCGTATTGCGGAGAAGCTCGAAGCACAGGCAGTAACTGAATAAACGATTTTTTTAAGCTGCAATTCTTTTGGGTTTTGCAGCTTTTTTTAAGGAGAAAACATGAAGCTGACTATTATCGGAAATAACGGTGTTTTTCCTGCGAAAGGAGGAGCATGCTCCTCGTATCTGATCGAAACGGGAGACTATACTATTCTCGTTGATATGGGACCCGGTTCGCTCGCGAGACTGCAGGAAGTTTGCCCGATCGATAAGATCGATATCTTTATCTTCTCGCATCTGCATTATGACCATGTTTCTGACTTTTTCTCGCTGAAATATGCGCTGCAGCTGATGAAGGCACGCGGAAAATATGCAAAGAAGCCTATGCTGATCCTGCCGAAAACTCCCGACGACGTCATGGCAAACATGAAAGATGAGAGTCTCTTTGATGTGCATCACAGCTTCGATCGGCTGACGCTCAGGCTGAAGAATACAAAGATCGAATTCGCGGAAATGACGCATCCCGTGGAGAGTTATGCCGTGAAGATCAGCGAGAAGGGAAGAAGTATCGTATATTCCGGCGATACCAACAGAACGGAGCGCATCAGCGAATTTGCGGCAGGTGCGGATATCTTCCTTTCGGATGCAGGGCTGCTGCAGGAGCACAAAAGCGATGCAGCACCGCATATGAGCATCGCGGAAGCATGCGAAGCGGGAGCAGAGGCGAAAAAGACGCTGCTCGTGCATCTTTCTCCGTTGTATAAAATTGCTGAGATCAAGAAGGAAATGAAAGGAAATGCGGAGATATCGTCTCTCGGAGCAGAATACGAGCTCGGATAAGCTCTTTGGACGCAGGATCATCTTTTTCTGCGCGGTATTTTATCTGATCGGCAGTCTGCTTGCAGCGGCGATCAATATCAGTGTGCCGATGTGCTTTGCGGTCGGCGCACTGTTTTTGTTGTTTTATTTACTCTTTCGGAAGATGCCGTATGCGATTTCGGCTATGCTCGTTGCGGTGATGTTTCTCGGGATGGCGGTCACGTCGATGCGCTTTGACAGCATCGATGCGGATATCAGCCGCGTGAAGCGCTCTGCGGTAAAAGGCATCGTGACCGAGGTCTCCGTAACGGAATCGGGGAAATCCAAATATAAACTGAAGAAGGCATCCGCAGGCGGTGAGGAACTGAAGCACTGCGTTTATGTATATGCGAATGAGGATGATTATCGGCTTGGTGACGAGATCCGCGCATACGGAGAGGTGCGTCAGCCATCTGCGAAGAGCTATGAATTTGACTTCGACTCACGTCTGTATCATGCATCGGAGAATGTATCGGTGACGGTATATGCGTATTTTACAGAGAAACGCTCCGAGCAGGCGAACATCATTGAGCAGGCACGGAACATTGCGGAAGATAAGATCGATCTGCTCTTTGGAGATAAGGCAGGCACTGCGAAGGCGATGCTGATCGGTATGGATGAGGATATCGACAGATCTGTGATCCGTGCTTACCGCGATGCGGGGATCAGCCATATCCTCTGCATATCGGGTCTGCACGTCAGCGTGATCATCGCGGCGATATCGATGCTGCTGAAGCGGCTGAATAACCGATAAACAAGCAAAAGCCCGATCGAATGATCGGGCTTTTTTATATGCAGGTCAGTTATTTTGCGTCAGCCGTTTGAACAGATCTTCAAAGATAGCATCCCGGTTGATATGCCATACATAGGTATAGAA
Source organism: Christensenellaceae bacterium (assembly GCA_045644225.1). GTDB lineage: Bacteria > Bacillota > Clostridia > Christensenellales > Christensenellaceae > JAZRGP01. Next base: position 5,363 of record JAZRGP010000308.1, read on the forward strand.
TGGCCTGCGGGCATCAAAGGAAAAATGATGATCGTATTGCGGGATAGGGCGGCGCTCTTCTCTGTCGTTCATCAGATGCTGATGATCATTCAGCAGCCAGCCGATGGCAGTAATATCCCAGATGACCCGGCTCCAGGGCTTTCCGGCGGCGTAGGATTCTGCCTCCGCAATGGTATTATCGCAAAGATAATCGCAAAGGGCGCCCTTGCCCCGCAGCCAGTGGATCAATTCCGGAGCAGTTGTGGTGGCGGCGGATACCACGCCC
>JAZRGP010000309.1:0-2459 GCA_045644225.1 Christensenellaceae bacterium
GATCGCAGAACCGCTGCGATAATTTTTTAAATGCAAAACCGATGACCGCGCCCATCATGGTCGCTCCGCCGACGCCAAGCGCCGTCAGCAACACCATCTGCATAGCAGTTCTCCTTTCGTGTTACTTCAACTGCGCTCCGTCATGAAACGCGTTGCCGACCTTTTCTCCGAGAACGATGTAATCATGATTCACGGAATCATAAGTGATGGGACGCAGCTTTGCGGGATCGATCTTCCCTGCTTCATTGAGGATGCGCTCATCCGCACAGACGTTGACGATCTCGCCTATGAGCAGCTCCGTATCCGTATCGTAGCTCTCGATCGTGCATTCCAGCGCCATGGGAAACTCCGCGATCAGCGGCGCATCCACGAATGTGCTCTTCTCTGCATGGAAGCCTGCCCGTTCAAATTTATCGGGAACATCATTTCCCGAGACGATGCCTACGTAATCCGCCGCAACCACATTTGCCGCGTCTGCCATACTGACGGTAAATGCCCCGCGGGAGAGGATGTTTTTCATTGTTTTATGATCCTGCGCAACGTAGATCGCGATCTTATCGGAATCCGCGATACATCCCCATGCCGCATTCATGGCATTGGGTGTTCCGTCCTCGTTATAGGTCGCGATAATAAGCACGGGCATAGGATACATCCAGGACTTTGCTCCGAAATTTTTACGCATATATTAAATTTCTCCTTTTTCTGTTTTTTCTATCTTACCACAAAAACCCGCTATGCAAAAGACCCGCTCCACAGAGGAACGGGTCCGAAAGTTTTTTGATTATACGTAGTTGCAGATACGGTTGAAGGAGAATTCCTTGTTGCCGTGCTTTTCTGCGCAGGTCTGCTTGCCGTCAACAACTTCCATAACGAGATCGAGGAGCTGCTTAGCCTGCTCTTCAACCGTTACTGTGCCATTGAGGGATTCGCCTGCAAAGAAGTCGATATGCTCTGCCATCGTTTCGTTTGTATACTTGTTGCCCGTGATCTTGATTACGGGGATGATGGGGTTGCCCGTGGGTGTGCCGAGGCCTGTGGAGAATACAACGATCTGCGCACCGCCTGCTGCCATGCCCGTTACGGAAGCAACGTCAAAGCCGGGAGTATCCATGATCACGAGACCCTTCTTTGTGGGCTCGATCGCATAAGGAACGACTTCTGTGATCGGTCTGGAACCACCCTTGTGGATGCAGCCGAGGGACTTTTCTTCCAGCGTTGTAAGACCGCCGTCCATGTTGCCGGGAGAAGGATTGCCCTGACGGAGGCTTTCGCCAGCGTTCTTGAGGTGCTTTTCGTAATCTTCTACGATGCCGAGGATCTGCTTCTGAACTTCGGGTGTAGCGCCGCGTTCTGCGAGGATATGTTCCGCACCGATGAATTCCGTCGTTTCGCTGAGGATGGATGTTGCACCGAGGTCAACGAGCATATCGGAAAGTTCACCGATCGTGGGGTTCGCTGCAAGACCGGATGTCGGGTCACTGCCGCCGCATTCTGTGCCGAGGATGAGCTCTGTGATGTCTGCTTCGGACTTTTCTACCTTAGCAGCTTCTTCCATGAACTTAGCAACGATCTCACGACCCTTGATAACTGTGTTCGTGATACCGTGTTCCTGATGGATCGTGATGCTCTCAAGAGGCTTGTTTGTCAGTTTGCGGATGCGGTCGCAGATGATGGATGTCTGCGCGTTTTCGCAGCCGAGGCCAACAACGAGCGTAGCGTAAACATTGGGGTTCGCCGCAGTACCTGCGAGGGTCTTGATAACGATCTCGAGGTCGCCTTCTACCTGACCGCAGCCGGAGGGATTGGGAACCGCAACGCTGCCGGGAACAGCCGCAGCGATAAGGTTACAAGCGTGTTCTGCACAAACGACGGAGGGGATGATCAGAACGTGGTTTCTGATACCGATTCTGCCGTCGGGTCTTCTGTATCCTAAAAATTTCATTGTACTCTCCTTAAAATTCCTGACGGATGGATGTTACATTATGCACATGCACATGTTCACCCTGAACGATGTCTCTGTTTGCCCGTCCGATGATCTGACCGTATTTGACAACATTTTCGCCGCACTTAATATCTACGCGAGCGAGCTTATGATAAACAGGAACACTGCCGACAACAGTGACAGAACCTGTCGGATAAGACGCACGATCGCCATCACTCAAAGGCTCAGTTGCTACGATGACATTATCACAGCTTTCAACTAAAATACATTTCTTTTCCATAATACACTCCGTTATATTCGTAATGTACTGATATTATACCACAGAAAATCAAAAAAAACAGTATCAAAATCACAAAAATGAATCAACCGTTTTAATAAATAAACATCCACCAGCCAAGCTGGTGGTTTTTCATATGCGGGCAAAGCCCTTTGCTCTTCGCGACACGTCAAACGTGTAAAACGGTCTGCCAGTTGCGATACTGTTACTTGCCGCCCGTAAACGGGCTAAATCCCGGTA
>JAZRGP010000310.1:0-3286 GCA_045644225.1 Christensenellaceae bacterium
CACGTTTCCGTGCTGAGCATTGCGGAGCGGCAGCACGCAGTCGAAAAAGTCGATCCCGCGGTGGACTGCTTCCAGAATATTGAGCGGAGTGCCTACGCCCATGAGGTATCTCGGCTTGTCCTTCGGCATATGCGGCTCAACGGCATCGATGGTGGCATACATCTCTTCCGCAGATTCCCCGACGGAGAGACCGCCGATGGCATAGCCGTCGAGATCCAGCTTCGCGATCTCCTGCATATGGCGGACGCGCAGGTCTGCATATGTTCCGCCCTGATTGATGCCGAAGAGCAGCTGATCGGGGTTGATCGCATTGGGGGCTGCTTTCAGCTTATCGTGCTCGGCTTTGCAGCGCTCCAGCCAGCGGGTCGTCCGTGCGATGGAGCGTTCGACATAGCGGTATTCCGCGGGCAGCGAGATGCACTCGTCGAAAGCCATGGCGATGGTCGAGCCGAGGTTTGCCTGTATTTTCATAGACTCTTCGGGACCCATAAAGATGCGCTTGCCGTCGATATAGGAATGGAAGTAAACGCCTTCTTCCTTGATGCTGCGGCGCTTTGCGAGCGAGAATACCTGAAAACCGCCGCTGTCCGTCAATAGCGGACCCTGCCAGTTCATGAACTTCCGCACGCCGCCGAGCTCTGCGATGAGGTCATCGCCGGGGCGGATGTGCAGGTGATAGGTATTGCAGAGCGCGACGGAACAACCGACATCCTTGAGGTCGTCGGCAGATGCACCGCCGCGGATCGCTGCGGCTGTTCCGACGTTCATGAATACGGGAGTTTCGATGGTTCCGTGAACGGTATGCAGGCGCGAGCGTCTTGCGCGGCCCTCTGTATGAAGCACTTCAAAAATCGTTTCCTTTTCCATGCCTTCAGTATATCATATCTGCGGTTCTGTGTCATCGGAATATGTTTCTGTTGAGATTTTATTTTGTATTCGGTATGATAAAATAAAGAATTTTTCGGGAGCGGCGGACCCATGAAGCAGAACAACTATGAGCAGATGCGGGATCAGATGCGGGATCATTTCCTTGATTACGATCAGGAAGCGATGATCCGTAAGTTTGATTTGAAGCACGATGACGGATATCTCTATATCAGCTTTTTCGGCAGGGAGTATCGCATCGGCAGAGAGAACGGGCTTGTGGAATGGTCTTCGGACGGTTTTATTACCTGCAAGCAGGGCGATTACAACGAGAGCATGACGATCTACGATGTGCTGTGCTGCTCCGAGCCGGATTGCTCGCTCAGCGGGAAGTTTGCGTTGAGCGGCAGCTTAAAGGGCATCATCCACACGGGATGGAACGTAGGCGGCGGAACGATGTTTCGCGGGAGTGCGGAGTTCCTTCAGCAAAATGCGGAGCATTTGAGCAAAGCCTGTGAGCGCCTCGGCGGAGTCCCCGACGGTCGGGGCGACGTGGCATATAGACTTCCGATGTTTGCGTTTCTTCCGATCCAATTCTGCTTCTGGCTGGCGGATGATGAATTCCCTGCCGAGATCAAAATATTCTGGGACAGCAATGTCCTGAGCTTTATGCATTATGAAACATTGTGGTTCGCGGCGGGGCATTTGATGCGCAGGCTGCGGGAAGAGATCGCAGAGATGTGAAATAAAAAAAGGATCTGTTTTTGAGCAGATCCTTTTTTATTTGATAATTTGTTATTCTTCTTCGCCTTCTTCTTCGAAAACTTTGTCGAAAGCTTCGAGAACCTTTTCAAAGAGGTCGTCATCTTCGATCTCTTCGATAACGGGTTCGCCGTCAACTTCTTTGTAAGCATAGATGAAGATATCTTCGCTGTCGTCCTGCGGGTCGAGCGCTACGTACTGACCGCCTTCAACTTCTACCGCTGCGACGATCTCGCAGACTACTTCTTCTTCGCCGCCGTCTTCTGTATCGAAAACCAGTGTGATGAAATTAGCATTTTCTTCCATTTTTTTCTCTCCTGTTGATTTTTTTAGTTACCCTCGGGCACGATCTCGATCCAGTATCCATCGGGATCAAGGATAAAGTAGATGCCCATAGCGGGGTTGTCAAAGCAGATGATACCCATTTCATCGTGCTTCTTTTTCAGTGCTTCATATTCATCTGTTACAAATGCCAGATGGAATTCGCATTCGCCGAGGTCATATTTCTGGGGATGCGCCTTGAGGCAGGTCAGCTCCAGACGGAACTGGTCATATTCATCTGTTAAAAAGACGATCACGAAGGAACCGTCTTCAGCATCGATCTGACGGACTTTCTTAAGGCCGAGTGCTTCCTGATAAAAAGCAATACTCTTGTCGATATCCGCAACGTTAAAATTCTGGTGACCGAATTTGATCATAAAGCCTCCTTATTCAATAACAAAATAGAGATTTCTTATATTATAGACGGAAACGGTGTTTATTGCAAGGGGAATAAACGCATCACCGCTCGGTATCGTTTACAAAATGGAAACACTTTGGAAATATGGGGTTCATAAATTTTCGTTACAATGGAACAAACGTCACATTTGGGAGGGAATATGAGAAGAAGACGGGATCGGATCAGACGGATGCGAGTGCGCCGCCGTTTGCGGATTTTAAAGATCGCGGCAGTCGGTGGGTGCGCAGTCGCGGCGGTCACGGGTGTTTTGTGCGTATGTCTTGGGGACAAGCCTGCGGAGGAACAGGCGGTCTGGAAGGATACCGCACCGAAACGACCGCAGCTCAGGCATGTTGAGGAAGAGCCGCAGGAGGAGCTGATCCTCATCAACTGGGAGAATCCCGCTTCGGAAGAGCGTCCCGAGGGGCTCGTCGCGCAAGAGGAGATATTCGGCGCGGAGGTTGCGCTGACGAATGGATCGGGCTCGATCGACAGAGAAACTGCACTTGCGGCTCGGGAAATGTTCCTTGCGGCGCAGAGCGAGGGCATCGGCAGGTTTATCGTCAACAATGCATACCGAAGTGTGATCTATCAGGAAAAGCTCTGGCAGAAGCGCCTGAGGGAGGATCCTTCCTATGGCATTCGCCCCTATGCTCAGCCCGTCAAAGTGCTTCCGGGAAACTGCAGTGAGCATTCCACGGGGCAGGCGATCGATATCTTATCGGAAGATTATCCTAAGGCAGATGACGGCTTCGGAAGAACTCCCGAGGGCATGTGGCTCGCGGATAATGCCTGGAAATACGGCTTTATCCGCCGCTATCCAGAGGACAAGGAGCATATCACGGGAGTGATCTACGAGCCGTGGCATTATCGCTATGTCGGCAAAGAGCATGCGGAAAAGATGCATGAGAACGGACTCTGCCTTGAGGAATATCTCGGCAG
>JAZRGP010000311.1:0-3233 GCA_045644225.1 Christensenellaceae bacterium
ATAGCATATCTCAGCCTGCGGAACTGTATTCCCTTCAGCCGCACCGTCAGGTATATCCCGCAGAGCATAATCAGCGCAACCGTCGGTACTCCCCATATGACTGCATCGATCCGTTCCAGCATTCTCTTATCCCTTTCCGTTTTTTCAAAGCATATGAGCGAGCCACCGTATTTTTGACATAATAAATCCGCCGAAAGCTCTGAGCAGGAGTTTTCGGCGGAAGGCATACCATGCCATGGGAGAGATGGATTTATACGTTTTTAATATAATCGGGGTTAAGGATCGTCTTAACTTCCCTGCCTTCGAAGAAGTCTACGCAGTTGCGTGCCGCGAACATGCCTGCATACATTACTGCATCGTTGGTATTTGCACCGATGTGCGGTTCGAGAACGCAGTTGTCGAGACCGAGAAGCGGACAGTCGGGAGAAACGGGTTCCTGACGGAGAACGTCAAGACCTGCACCGTGGATGTCACCGTTCTTCAGCGCTTCCGCAAGGTCATCTTCGTTGATGAGAGAGCCGCGGCTCGTGTTTACGAGAACTGCTGTCTTCTTCATCTTCTTGAGGAATTCCTTGTCGACCATGTCGCGTGTTTCTTCTGTAGACGGGCAGAGCAGGCAGATCGCGTCGGATGTGCGGATCAGCGTGTCGAGGTCTACCTGTGTTACGTTGTACTTCTTCGCTGCTTCTTCATTGAAGAAGGGATCATATGCGATAACGTGGCAGTCGAAGCCGAAGAGCATCTTAGCAAGCTGCTGAGAGATGCCGCCAAAGCCAACGAGACCGACTGTCTTATCATAGAGCTGCTCGCCGTTGCGGCTTTCGTTGAATCGGCTCCAGTCGCAGTTATGGACTTCCTTGTTGCCGAGATGGATGTTTCTCATCAGGCAGAGAACAAGTGCCAGCGCACATTCCGCAACGGGTCTGTTGAAGCTGCCTGCAGCGTTGCAGATCGCAATACCCTGACGGACTGCTTCCGCATGGTCCATTTCATCTGTACCTACGCCAAAGCGGGAGATGATCTTGAGGCTGCCCTTGAGATATTTGATGGTCTCAGCGGGGATCTTTTCGCCTGCGCTGATCAGCGCATCGTAACCTACGAGTTCTTCTTTCCAGTCCGCAGTATTGCGTGTGGGCATATCCATGAGCACAGCCTCGTGACCGCTCTCTTTGATATATTCCACCATAGCCTCGCGGATAAATCTCGGCTGCTGTTTGCCGATGATGGCTACTTTACCCATTTTCTTCCTCCTGCAATTACGGAATGATCGGGAGATCCTTCTTTGCTTCTGCGATGATGTCGATGAATGTGCTTACCTGCTTTGTGATCCAGCCGAGGCCTTCCTTTTCGATCATGTCGAAGTTCATGAATGTTCTTGCACCGGAAACTGCGCAAGCGCCTGCCTTGATGAAGTCAGCACAGTTCTGTTCTGTGATGCCGCCGGAGGGAATGAGGTTTACATCCGGGAATACCATCTTGAGGTTTGTCATGTACTTCGCACCGCCGAGCGCACCGGGGAAAATCTTAACCATTGTAGCGCCCATCTGCATTGCGTTGAAAACTTCTGTTGCAGAGAATGCACCGCTGTATACGGGAACATTGTAACGGCTTGCGAGGTCGATTACATCGGGGATTACGCAGGGGTTAACGATAACGCTGCCGCCGTGGAGGATAACTTCGCGAGCGGAAACGGGATCGAGAACTGTGCCTGCAGCTACGAGGAGCTTATCACCGAAGTGAGAGGAAATTGCTTCGATCGCTTCGAGAACGCCGGGTGTTGTCATTGTAACTTCGATAACTCTTGCGCCGCCGTCATACATAGCCTGAGCGTACTTGATCCAGTCGTCCTTTTCATGGAGCTTGATGCAGGGAACTACACCTGTGCTCTTAGTCTGCTGAACTGCATATTCTTTTAAGCTGATATCTCTTCTTGTCCACATAATTTTATATTCTCCTTATTGTTTCGGTTTGATTATTTACAGTTTGATCTTGAGGCAGAGCTTCTCGAGCGGACCGGGCTGACCGTCCTTGCAGATGCAGGGCATGTGTGCATCGTCGATCATCGTGATCATGAAGTAACCCTGCTCCAGTGTTACGAGGTCGCACTTACCTTCGAGGTGGAATGCATCCTTTGCTTCGTCATAGGAAACGACTTCGCAGTTTTTCGCATCAGCATAGCCAATCACTTCGCTGCCTGCCGCAACAAAGTGGATGTCAGCATAATACTTGTGTGCTTCGATCTTGCATTCTTCGATGGGCTTGGATGTCATCGGACGGATGCGTACGAATACGTTATCGCCGTCGATCTCTTCGTCAGCCTTTTCTGTTCTGCCGGGCTGATAGTTTGCGCAGTAGTCGAGCGCCTTTTTAAAACCTTCGCCGAGGCAGTAGTAAAGCTCTTTGTTTCTGATATGGTCTACGATCATTTCCGTTTACCTCTGGACTCTGCCGGAAGCATCGCCGCCCATGAGTGTTTCAACGTCCTTGAGTGTAGCAAGGTTGAAGTCACCGACGATCGTCTGCTTGAGTGCGGATGCAGCTGCTGCGAATTCGCCTGTCTTTGCAAGATCAAAGCCATTGAGGATGCCGTAGATCATGCCTGCAGCAAAGGATGCACCGCCGCCGCCTCTGTCAACGAGGTGGATGTCATAGTGCTTTGTATGATAGAATTCGTTGCCGTCATAAAGCAGGCAGGACCAGCCGTTATCGGAAGCAGAGTAGCTTTCACGGAGTGTGGAACCGATGTACTTGAAACCGAAACGTTCCTTGAGCGCACGGAATACGTTCTTGTATGCTTCAACGTCGAGGTCGCCTGTTGTGATGTCTGTGTTTTCGGGCTTGAAGCCGAGGACCTTTTCTGCGTCTTCTTCGTTGCCGATGCAGACGTCAACATACTGCATGAGCGGGATCATGACGCTCTGTGCCTTCTCGGGGCTCCAGAGCTTGCTGCGGTAGTTGAGGTCAACGGAAACCGTTACGTCGTGCTTCTTCGCAGCCTTCATAGCAGCTTCTACGAGAACAGCAGCCTTATCGCTGATTGCCGGAGTGATGCCTGCAACATGGAACCAGTCTGCATCCGCAAAGATCGCATCAAAGTCGAAATCTTCGGGATCAGCTTCGGAGATCGCAGAGTGAGCGCGGTCATAGAGAACGCTGGAGGGACGCATAGCTGCGCCGCTTTCGTAGAAGTTAAGACCAAGTCTTTCACCGCCGCGTGCGATGAACTTTGTATC
>JAZRGP010000312.1:0-1972 GCA_045644225.1 Christensenellaceae bacterium
ACAGCTTCGATACCGCCGTAGGAGACGACGAGATCTTTGATTTCAAGAATATTACTCATTGTCATCTACCCCCAAATATGCGTCGATTACGCGCTGATTATTCTGGATCTCTGCGGGTGTACCCTCAGCGATCAGTTTACCGAAGTCGAGAACGTAGATTCTGTCAGAGATCTGCATGACGAGGTCCATGTGATGCTCGATCATGAATACGGTAAGATCATACTTATCGCGGATCTCCTTGATGAACTGCGTGAGCTCGAGAGTTTCCTGCGGGTTCATACCAGCAGCGGGTTCGTCGAGGAGGAGCAGCTTGGGATCTGTCGCGAGCGCACGAGCGATCTCGAGGCGGCGCTGGATACCGTAAGGCAGGCTGCCTGCGACTTCGTCCTTGAGGTGAGCCATGTTCTGCTCCTCGAGCAGCGCCATTGCTTCCTCGCGCATGCGGTTTTCTTCCTTTTTATTGAGGTGGAACATCGCAGAGAAGTAGTTCTGCTTTGCACGCATGTGCTTCGCGATGAGTACGTTTTCGAATACTGTCAGTGCGGAGAACAGGCGGATGTTCTGGAATGTACGTGCGATGCCGAGCTTTGTGATGACGTCGGGCGTGGGAGCCAGAGTCTTAGCGAGGTAAAGATCGGGATTGGAACCTGCGTAAAGCTTTTTCATCTTTCCGCGGGGATGGTTCATTACCATGGGTTCGCCGTTGAAGTCTACTCTGCCGTTTGTGGGCTCGTAAACACCTGTGATACAGTTGAAAGCAGTTGTTTTACCTGCGCCGTTGGGGCCGATGAGAGCGACGATCTCGCCCTTGTTTACATCGAGGTTCAGGTCGTTGACGGCTACTACACCGCCGAACTGCATTGTTACATGATCGAGATGAAGAACGTTATTGCTCATTTTGTTGCCTCCTTTTTCGATTTGCGGGAAGCAATCGCACCTTTGATTTTCTTTTTAATATGCCGCAGCCATTCCGGTAGTTCCATCGTGCCCATGATACCCTTTCTGAAGAAGAGTACGAAGATCATGATGATGACGGAGAATACGACGAGACGGAAGCCGTTTCTGAAGAGTGTCGGTGCGTTGATACCGAGGAATGTACCCATATCGAGACCTCTCAGCCACCATTCGGAGCAGCCGATGAAGAGGAAGGAAGCGAGTACGGAGCCGGATACGGAACCGATACCGCCGATAACGACGATGAGGAGGAGTTCGTATGTCATAGCGACCTTGAACTGACCAGCCTGAACTGTGCCTGCGAACATTGCGAGCAGAGCGCCGCCGATACCTGCGAAGAAAGAGCTTGTGCAGAAAGAGAGCTGCTTATGCTTGAAGAGGTTGATGCCCATTGCTTCAGCTGCGATCTCATCTTCGCGGATCGCCTTGAAAGCACGACCGTAAGAGGAATTGATCAGCAGGACGATGATGCCGATACACAGCGCGACGATCGCCACGGGAGCGAACGTGGAAAGGCTGATACCGCCGATCTTGAAGGAGTTGAAGCGGACATAATCCTTGAGTACGTTGGAACCGTTTGTGATGGGGCCGAACGCATCCCACTGGAAGATCGCACGGATGATCTCAGCGAAGCCGAGTGTTGCGATCGCGAGGTAGTCGCTCTTGAGGCGGAGTACGGGAAGACCGATCAGGAATGCGAAGATCGCAGCAACGATACCTGCGAGGAGCAGAGCAACGGGCCACGGGATCGTGAACTGGATGATACCGCCTTCGTAGTACTGATAAACGCTCATGCGGCTTTCAACGGGGATCGTGAAGATCGCATATGCATATGCGCCGAGGAGCATGAATCCTGCCTGACCGAGGGAGAACAGACCCGTGAAGCCGTTTAAGAGGTTCATGGATACTGCAACGAGAGCATAGACTGCGCTCTTCTTGATAACGGTGAGGAGCATTGCCCAGGAGGATGTTGCGGGGATGACCTGCTCAAGGATGATCGTAAGAGCAAACAGAACGA
>JAZRGP010000313.1:0-1173 GCA_045644225.1 Christensenellaceae bacterium
CGCCGACATACAGCGGAACTGCATTATAGAGCGTTGTATACTGTCTGTTATTGCAGAGCATGTGGAAACATCTTCCCGTTCTGTCCGTGAGCTGCTTTCTGCCGTTACAGTCCTTCGGGCAGCCTTTTTCATTCCTCGCAGGGCATGCTCTCAGCTGCATCAGCGGCAGCTTTCCGTATGCGATCGCGCCGCGGCCGATCTCACCGCCGAGTTTGTTCATGCGCTTTGCCGAAAGCTCAAAGGATACCGTCGCATCCGAAAGCCCCAGCCGTGCATATTCCCCGAGAGAAAGCGAGTTCATGATATTGAGCCCGCTGCCGCCATGGATTGTAAAGCCATATTCCCTTGCGGCAAAAAGCCCGCCGATGTTCTCGACGAGAACGTGTTTTATGCCAAGCTCGCGGAGCTTTTCGAGATCCGCTCTCAGGCGCACTTCATCATAAATCAGCTGCGGGATCTCGCAGACAAGTCTGTCTCCGAACATGCCGCGCAGCTCCTCTGCATGACCGAGCACTTCTCTCAGCGGCAGGATCACGCATTCCGCATCATTCGCGAACACCTGATCGAACTTCGCAAAGCGCACACGCAGGTTGGGTTCGCATGCAGCATGCGGCTCGATGCCGATCTGCACATCCTGCAGTTTATGAGGAACGGTCGCTCCTCTCATCTGCATCAGCTGCTCTGCACACTCTCTGCGCAGGGCATTCAGCTCGGATGCAGGAATGGTCAGCCCATCATCCGCATCAAGCGTAACTTTTTCCATATAAAAAGGCGTACCGCCAAGCTTTCCGAGGCTCTTTTCGGCATATTCCGCAGTCATGGGCATTTTTACCGCTGCCTGCGGTTCTGCGCCCTCCGCGCTGACCTTATGCACTCCGTCCGATACCGTAAGCAAAGTCTTTTCACCGTTCTTCAGCTTCAATGCAAAGCTCACGGGGATGCTCTGCCGCTCTGCGCGATAAAGCGCAGCTGCTTTGCCGAGCGCATCCGCGGATGCCTTTACGTCCTCTTTCGTGCGGATGCCGAACATATCCGCATTGCGCTTCGCGGTATAATATCCGTCTGTAAACCCACTACGCGAGAAACCCGCCTTCAGTGCAGACATATCGGGTCTGCCGCCGTCCACAGCCGTTCTTACGGCATTGACCGCACTCGCGACATATTCGGGTCGCT
>JAZRGP010000314.1:0-2893 GCA_045644225.1 Christensenellaceae bacterium
AATCTGATCAACATCCCGATCGACTAATGCGGAACGGAGAGGTTATCCTATGGAAAACAAAATCATTCTGACTCCGGATGACTGTATGAACTGCTCGGGAGTCAGCCTGCATGATGCGAAGTGCAGAAAGATCCGCATCGAGGGAGATAAGCTGATCTTTGATTTCGATACACTCTATGTGATCGACGGCGAGGAAGAGATCTGGAAAAGCGGAAGCATCATCTTTGAAGAAGTGGATCCTGATTACTGCGATATCATGGTATATTGCGAGAACAGACGCGGCAAGATCAGAGGCAAGCGCCTTTCCTTTGCGGAGTTTATCGTGAAATATCCCGATTTTGAGCTGGTTGTCGTCGACGAAGGCTATTATGGCTATAAGGTCAAGTGGGATGGCGTTGCGAATTATACGATGCGTGCGCCTGCGTATTTCCACCTCTCGATATTCCACCTCGGGGATATCATTTATCAGCTGAATTAAAAAGAAAGAACCGTGCTGAGGTAAGCACGGTTTTTTTATTGCTTTTTCATTTGTCTTAGGAAGAGTCCGACTGCCGCGGCGAGGATAACGGCGGCATAGCCGATCACCCAGAGTAAGTGCGGCAGAACATTGTTCCATGCTCCGCTCAGCACCGCCCGCTCCAGCTCGACTGCGTGGATAAATGGCAGGAGATTTGCGATTTTTAAGAACACACCGCCAACCAGCTCGAGATCGAACCATATCCCCGAGAGCCATGCGGAGAGGTTTGTCAGCAGCGCCCCGCAGATGCCTCCGACCTGCTTTGTATTGAGGATGCTGCCGAAGAGCAGCCCCAGCCCGATAAAGAGCAGAGAGACGGGCAGGATAAAGATGATCGCGTAAAGGATGTTTCCCGTTATGGGGAGCCCGAGGAAGACCGCGATGATATAGCAGATGATGCTCTGCAGAATGCCGATCGGCAGGATGGGCAGGGTATAGCCGAGGATAAAGTCGAGAGCCGTCAGCGGAGAGGTATAGAGCCGCTGCAGAAGTGCGCTCTCGCGATCCTTTGCGATGAGCGTCGCAGAGAAGAGCGTCATGAAGGAAAGCCCGAATACCGTAATGCCGGGTGTGAGATGATCGATCTCGAAGAGAGGAACGGGGATATTCGCCTGTATCGCGCTTAAGAGCAGGATAAGCACGAGCGGAAATCCAAGACCGAATATGAGGTTCAGCGGATCGCGGAGGATCTCCTTTGCGGTCCTTTTGGAGAACGTCAGTATCTTCATCTTGCGCCTCCTCTCACGATGCTTACGAAAGCATCTTCGAATCGCTCTGCGTCCGCCTGCGCCTTCAGTTCGTCGACCGTCCCGAGAGCAAGGAGTTTGCCTTCGGACATGATCCCGATGCGGTCTGAGAGCGCCTCAGCCTCTTCCATATAGTGCGTGGTGAGGACGATGGTCGTCCTGCCTTTGAGCGAGCGGATCACATCCCATAGCTCGCTTCGTGCGATGACATCCAGCCCGAGCGTAGGCTCGTCGAGGAAGAGGATCTCAGGCTCGCTGATGAGCGCCATTGCGATGCTCAGTCTGCGCTGCCATCCTCCCGAGAGCTTGCCTGCTTTTTTGCTGAGGATGCTGCCGAGGCCGAGGTCTGCGGTCAGTTTATGTATTTTATCTGCGGTTTTCTCCCTTGAGAAGCCGTGGATGCCGCTGATCAGCTCGAGATTCTCCCGCACGGACAGATTGGGTGCTACTGCGGTCTCCTGCGGAGAGATGCCGATCAGGCGCTTGACGGAGGCTGCATCGCTGCGGATGCTGTATCCGCCGACGAAAGCATCGCCCTGCGTTGGCTGAGAAAGGCAGCAGAGCATTCGGATGAGCGTGGTCTTGCCTGCGCCGTTGATGCCGAGCAGCGCAAAGAGCTCTCCGCGGCTGATCTCCAGATCGAGATGATCTGTCGCGACGACGTCTTTATATGCTTTTGTCAGACCGATGGTTTTAATTGCCGACATTTCGTACCTCTTCCAGTTTTTTATTGATCTCCGCGATGTTCTTGCGGTTGATGCTGTAGTGGATCAGCCATACCACAACATATGTGAACAGAATATTGATGACCATGATCAATATACCGTCGGTCTCCAGCGGAAACCAGCAAAGCCCTACAAAGGGAATATAGACCACTGCGGTGATGAGAAAGTGTACGACGTATTTCAGCAGAAAGCTCCAACGCGCGATATTAAAGATCAGCGCACCTTCCGCAAATGTAACGCCGATCATGCCGATCATGAGAAACTGCACAAGCACAGCCGCGAGCTCTGTATCGAAGTGTTCTGCAAGCATGGGCATCACGGGAAGATACTCTCCGCCGCCGATGGATGCGGAGATGATCATATTGACCGAACATCCGATTAGCGTAGCGATGGAAAATCCGCCGATAAAACGGATCAGTATATCAGAAACAATGTTTTTCATGGCGAACTCCTTTCTCAGATGCCGAGCTTTTCCTTGATCTTGCGGACATAGCGTCGGGAAGTATATGTCATAGTGTTATTTTCGAGATAAACGCAGATCGTCCCCGACAGACGTGCATCCAGTCGGATCACGCGGCGGATATTGACGATCTCGCTGTTTGAGATGCGCACAAACGGATCTCCCAGCATCTCCTCCAGTACATAAAGGCGCTCATGCAGCAGGTAACGTCCGTCGGTCGTTTCGCAGTAGACGCGCTGCTGCTCGGAATAGATGCGCAGAATATCAGGATATCGAATGCGGTGGATCATGCCTTCGGAGTCATATGCATTCAGGATATCGGGATAACGGCGGAAAACGGTATAGGTATAACAGAGCATATCGTCATAGTCAAAGAGCTTTCGTTCTTTTTTCTGCTGCTCATATTGCTGATACAGACTGAGGAAGACAAGTCGGAGGCCAAGCG
>JAZRGP010000315.1:0-1897 GCA_045644225.1 Christensenellaceae bacterium
CTGCACCACCTTTCCAGACCGCAGCCGTTGCAGCCCTGACGGCAGTCATCCGTCGTTGCCGCTTTCTTCGCCTGCGCAAGTTCTTCGAGTAAAAATTCCTTCGTTACGCAGCAGGAGATATGATCAAAGGGCATGATCTCATCCAGCGCACGTTCTCTGTTCGCATAGAAGGTCGGGTCGATGCCCGTAGCCTTGAATGCTTCCTGCCAGATCTCATCCTGGAAATGATCCTGCCAGCTGTCGAACTGACATCCGTGTTCAACGGCATATTCCAGAACGTCAGCAAGTCTTCTGTCGCCTCTTGCAAAAACGCCTTCGAGGAAGCTCGTTCTTGTATCGTGCCAGTTATAGCGAACGTACTTCATCTTCAGCTTCTCACGCAGATATTCCTGCTTTTCACGCAGTACCGCAGGTGTATCCATCGCTTCCCACTGGAAGGGCGTAAATGCCTTCGGAACGAAGGAAGACGTGGAGATATGCAGATTCAGCGCACCCTGACGGAGCTCCTTGGGAGTATCGTGGTAAACGGAAATTACCTTCTTCGCGAGGTCAGCGATGCCGTCGAGATCTTCGTAAGTCTCTGTCGGCAGACCGATCATGAAGTAGAGCTTGATGCCCGTTGCGCCGCTCTCGAATGCGAAGCGAGCGGTACGGAGCAGGTCTTCTTCGGTAACGTTCTTATTGATAACATCGCGCATGCGCTGCGTGCCTGCCTCGGGCGCGAATGTATAGTTTGTCTTTCTCGCAGACTGCATCTTCTTCGCATATTCACTGTCGAAACTGTCGATACGCAGAGACGGCAGAGAGATGCTCACGCCTTCCTGCTTCATCTCGTCGATCAGTTCGATAACGAGCGGGCTGATCTCGCTGTAGTCACCCGAACTCAGCGAAGAAAGCGTCATTTCATCATAACCCGTGCATCCGATCAGGTCGTGCGCCTGCTTCTTAACGGTGTCCTTTGCTCTCTCACGAACAGGTCTGTATACAAAACCCGCCTGACAGAATCTGCAGCCGCGTGTGCAGCCGCGCATGATCTCCAGCGTAACGCGGTCATGAACGATGCCGACATAAGGAACGATCAGCTTTTCGGGGAATTCCGCATCTTCGAGACTGACGACATAGCGCGTCTCAACGGGATACTGCGGACCCGTGATGCTCTTGATCGTGCCGTCTTCGTTGTATGCAACGTCATAGAGCGACGGAACGTAAACACCCTTGATCTCAGCCGCAGCCTTCAGGAAAGCAGCCTTATCAAAGCCGTTCTTCTTATGTTCGATATAGAGGTCAAATACCTCGTTATTGACATCCTCACCTTCACCGATAATGAAGAGATCGATAAAGGGTGCGAGCGGTTCCGCATTATAGGTGCAGGTGCCGCCTGCGATGATGACGGGATAGCTGTCGTCACGGTCAGCCGCACGCATGGGGATATCCGCAAGCTTCAGCATAGAGAGCACCGTCGTATAGCACATCTCATAAGCAAGGCTGAAGCCGATCATGTCAAATTCCTTCGCGGGAGTATATGTTTCCAGCGAATAGAGCGGGATACCCGCCTGCTTCATCTCCGCCTGCATATCGGGGAACGGTGCATATACGCGCTCCGCAAAAGTATCCTCGCGCTTGTTTGCGATATGATAAAGGATCGCAAGGCCGAGGTTCGACATCCCTACTTCATAAACATCGGGAAATGCATACAAAAAATGCAGCGGAAGATCCGTGCTTTTCTTAACGATATTCAGTTCTCCTCCGGTATATCTCGCGGGCTTTTCCACACGCTCGAGAATCGCGGAGATCTTTTCAAAATCGATCAAAATATTATCCTCTTTAAAAAATTGATTGTCATCATAGACATACATAATTATTATATCATTCTCGTTTATTTAGTCAAATATAACTA
>JAZRGP010000316.1:0-2915 GCA_045644225.1 Christensenellaceae bacterium
TATCGCTGCGGTAAAAGGACTGGATGAAGATCGGGAATATCTGCTCTTTTATTCCATCGTCAATACCCTCTGCAGCATTCCGCGTGTAAAGCAGGTTCAGTTTACCATCAACGGACAGACGGCAGATACGGCAGGCGGGCAGATATGGATCTCGCATCCGCTGATGCCGAATCCGGGACTGTTGAACTGACGGAGAAAATCTGATATAATATTCAGATAACGTTTGAACGGAGGGACGAAAATGTCTTCAAATCTGGGCTATATCATCGGCCTGATCCAGCAGGGCGATTTCAAAATGCTGCTGGTATATATCCTTGCGATGGCGCTCGCGATGTTTATTGCGGTCGGGTTCCACGAAAGTGCGCATGCATTCGTTGCGTATAAGCTCGGCGACCCCACGGCGAAAAACATGGGCAGGATCAGCCTCGACCCGACCAGGCACTTCACGCTGGTCGGTACGCTTTGCTTCTTTATCTTCGGGCTCGGCTGGCATAATCCCGTTATAGTCAATCCCCGCAATTTAAAGAACTTCAGAAGAGACGATGTCCTGATATCGATCGCAGGACCGCTCACGAACCTGATCCTTTCGTTCCTGTTCTTCGGTGTATTTTTCTTCGTTACGCTCTATACGGATAATCTTGTGCTGAATACGGTATGCCAGTATCTCGTTACCGTTAATCTCTCGCTCGGGATCTTCAACCTGATCCCGATCCCGCCGCTCGATGGCTTCCATGTCATCAGCAGTCTGTTTATCCGCAAGGGATATAAGGTCGTGGATTTTATCCAAAGATACAGCTTTATCATCCTGATCGCGCTTCTTTATACGGGCGTGATCGGCAGAGTCATGGGCTTCTTCTATGACTTGCTCGTACCGCTTTATATGAGATTCTTTATGTTATTTATCTGATGCCTATGAAATACGAGATCAACTTACCGGCTTATTCCGGGCCGATGGACCTTCTGCTTGCGCTCATCAGCAAGGCGAAGATCGAGATCCGAGATATCTTCATCTCGCAGATCACGGAACAGTATCTTGAATATATCTCGCGGGAAGGTGCGGTGGACATGGATTCCGCGAGCGACTTTGTGCAGATGGCGGCGACGCTTTTGTATATCAAGTCGCGTGCGCTGCTGCCCAAGACTCGTGAAGATGACCTTGACGAGGACGGACTCACGCCCGAGCAGAAGCTCGTCAAGCGCCTTTATGAGTATAAGCAGTATAAAGAAGCTTCCGCAAAGCTCTATGAAATGCAGCAGAAGGCGGCATATCAGTATTATAAGCTGCCCGAAGAACTGACAGAGGAGAACGCAGAGGAACTTTATCTGAATGCGGATACGGTATTCCTTGCGGAGGCATTTGCGAAGCTGATGAGCCGCTTCCATGCGCCGGAGCATCGCCCGAGAGAGGTCGTTTACGAGCGAGACCACTATTCCGTCAAGGAGCAGATCAGGCTGATCCTCGCGAGACTGACGATCCAGCCGGAGATGTCCTTCCGCGAGCTGCTCTCAGAGGAACCGAGCTCGGACGAAGTTGCAGTAACGTTCTTATCCATGCTGCAGCTGATGAACAAAAACAAGGTCAATGTTGTGCAGGACGAGATCTTCGGAGAGATCACCGTACAGCGAAAAAGACAGGAGAGTAACGAATGACCAGAGAAGAAATGATCGGGCGCACAGACAACCTGCTGTTTGCGGCAGGAGATGCCCTGGAGATACAGGCGATCGCAACAGAGCTGATCGTGGATGCGGAGCTGCTTGAGAGCGTTCTGCGGGAAGAAGGCGAACGCAGGGAGCAGGACGGCACATCGCTGGTATACCGCTTCTTTGAGACGAGAGTACAGCTCGCAACGCGTCCCGAATTCGGCAACATGATCTATAATGTCCTCGGCAAAAAATCCGCGGAAGAGCTTACGCGAGCAATGCTGGAGACGCTCTCCATCGTCGCATACCGTCAGCCCGTTACGCGACCCGAGATCGAGGAGATCCGCGGTGTAAACAGTGCGTATATCATGGGTGCGCTGGTGGATAAGGGGCTGATCCGCGAGGCAGGCAGAAAGGAAGTTGTCGGCAGACCGCATCTTTATGTCACGACAGACAAGTTCCTGAGACACTTCGGGATCCAGGATCTTTCCGAGCTTCCGCCCGTTGATCTCGATCAGCCGCCGGTCGAAGAAGAGGAATAAAAAACAGATAAAAAGTGCAGGATAATCAGAAAAAGAATGGGATTTTTTGGATGATCGTCACTGCGCTTTTTTTGTTGCTTTTTATTATGATGCTGCTGTTCCTGCCGATCCGATTGCGGATCACCGCGGACGGAACGGAAAAGATCTCTCTGCGGATCATATACTGGAGGATGCCCGTAAAGCGCCTTGCGTTGATCGTAAGGATGCATGCGGGTATGATCCCGTATGTCTATCTGGAAAACAAGAAAGTATGCGCGAGGATCTTTCCGAAAAAGACGAAAAAGAACCACCGACGCGTGCCGCTGATCCATGCGATCCTATGGTCATACCGTACGGAAAAACTGCATATCAATATTGTGATCGGGACGGAGGATGCTGCGATGACGGCATATTCCGTCGGAATGGTGCGTGCGGTGCTGACAGCGCTGCTGCCGAAGATTCGGCTGAGGGACATGGAAAAGGCGGAGATCATCGTTCGGCCGTGTTTTGAAGGAAGAAGTTTTTCTGCGAGCGGGGAATGCATAATTTCCGCAAGGCCTGCAGATATTATCCGAAAAGCGATCATCAGAAAGGCGGATAATAATCATGCACCCGATTGAAAACATTCTCAAAAGCACAATGACGGAACTCAAGGAAATGATCGATGTCAACACCATCGTCGGAAGCCCCTTTGTATCGCCGAACGGCTGTACGATCATCCCGATCTCCAAGGTCAGCTTTGGCTTTGTGACA
>JAZRGP010000317.1:0-1829 GCA_045644225.1 Christensenellaceae bacterium
CAGGCTCCGCATCCGATGCACTTTTCCGCATAAAAAGCGATGCTCTCGCCTGCCGCGATGCATTCGGGATTATGGCACCATGCGCAATCGAGCGAACATCCCTTAAAAAAGACCGTCGTGCGCACGCCTGGGCCGTCATCGGGTGAAAACCGCTGTATCCTGCTGATGTATGGCATAATGGGGAACCTCCCTTCGGGCGTTTTTTTCAAGGTATCACAGAGGGACGGGGTTGTCAAGGAACGCGGAAGAATAAAAAAAGACGGTCAGTGCCGTCTTTTAATCCTTGTCGTTGATCTTGCCGTGCTTCTCTTCGTATGCCTCGACGCAGTCCCGAATCAGAATCAGGATCTGACTGTTTGCGGAACGACCTTCATAATCGGCAACGACATGAAGCTTATTTAACATTTCTTCATCTATTCTGATGGAAAGACTCTTAACTGCCATAACAACCTCAAACATAAATATATTATATATTCATTATATATTCATTTTATATCTATTATGTGCTACAATGTTTTAAGTGGATGCATTGTGTGTTCATAATATATCTATGCAAGGTGCTTTATGAGAAAAAAACCCGTTTCTCCCGAAAATCCGCTTTTTGATGATTTTTTTGATCCCGTTGATGCAGAACCTTTTGCGCCCGATCCTCTGCGGAAAGCCGTCGACAGCGAACTGCTGAAGGTCGTGCGGATGCTGGAACAGCGGTTCGAATCCATCCTGCTTCTGCTGGTTCGGGAATATGAGAGAGTCCTCCGCGAGGGCGGAGTTCGCCGCCGTGCGGAGATCGTCCGCAGGAGCGTTGCCTGCGGGTGCTTTGCGGATGCGCCGCTCGACCGAAAGGCGCGCAGGGAACTCGCCGCGCTGGAGCAGGATTTTGCAAAAGTGTTCTCTCCCGAGCAGATGGCGCTTTTTTCGGAGTTCCGCGAAAAGTTGATGGCGCAGTATGATTGGAGCATGGATTATACGCAAAGATTCTGCGCCGCGCTCAGCCGAAAAAAGCTCCGCGAGTGGATCACGGTCGTATACGATGAATAATTTGCAAAAACCCTCCCAAACACTTCCGCCATCGTTGACAATCGCGGAAAACCCCAGCATAATAAGGATAAGATCATCCCTAACAAAATTTTCATATAAAGAGGTAACATTATGCTGAGATTTCCCGAAAACAAGAAATTCGATGCAGTTCTCCTTGGCAGAGTCGCGCTGGATATCAATCCCGTGGACTTCACCAAAACCTTTGCGGAAAACCCGACCTTCCATAAATACGTCGGCGGCTCTCCCGCGAATACCGCCGTCGGCATGGCAAAGATGGGTCTCAATGTCGGGATCATCTCCTGCGTTTCGGACGACAGCCTTGGGGAATACTGCGCGCAGTACATGAAGGACAACAACGTCGATACCGAGGGCATCTCCCTTGCGGAAAAAGGCGTAACGCTGGGGCTCAGCTTTGTTGAGATCAAAGATGGCGCGACAAACCTCATGATGTACCGCAGCGGCGACGGAAAGAACGTCGCAGACCTGTCGCTCTCTCCCGCAAGCATCAGCGAGGATTATATCAGCTCCGCACGTCTCCTGCTTATCTCGGGAACAGCGCTTGCGGCGAGTCCCTCCCGTGAGGCTGCGATCAAGGCGATGTTCCTTGCGCATAAGCATGATATCCCCATCGTATTCGACATCGATTACCGCCCGCAGACGTGGCAGTCCGCGGATGAGATCTCCGTTTACTATACCATCGCAGGCCGCTATGCGAAGATCATCCTCGGCTCGCGCGAGGAATTTGACCTGATGGACTCCATCGTTC
This sequence comes from Christensenellaceae bacterium, assembly GCA_045644225.1. Lineage (GTDB taxonomy): Bacteria > Bacillota > Clostridia > Christensenellales > Christensenellaceae > JAZRGP01. The sequence goes on from JAZRGP010000317.1 coordinate 1,805, forward strand.
AGCCGAATGCCTCCGACGAAGAGAC
>JAZRGP010000318.1:0-5388 GCA_045644225.1 Christensenellaceae bacterium
GCTTGTTATTATTATAGAAAGCATAAGTGCCGATCGTTTCAACGCCATCGCAGATGATGAGTTCTTCGATCATTACTGCGCCGCAGAAAGCTCTTTCGGAGATATCCGCAACGCCTGCGGGGATCCTTACCGTGCCTGCAATACTGCTGCAGCCCCAGAATGCGCCGTAGCCGATGCTCGTAAGACTGTCGGGAAGATCGATGCCCTTAAGGCTGTTGCAGCCGTCGAATGCATTACTGCCGATGGTCGTGAGCTTTGTGCCGAGCTCGATGCTCTCCAGCGCGCTGCATGCCTCCACGCCGCTGAATGCACGCTCGCCAATGGTCTTCAGGTTTTTGTTGCCCGTTACGGAAACGAGGGAAATACATCCGCTGAATGCGCCGTTCTCAATCGCAGTAACGCTATCGGGGATATGGACCGTTGTCAGCCCGGAGCAGCCATAGAATGCATGGTAATCGATCGTCTTTACATCATTGCCGATTTCGACCTCGCCAAGATAGGAAAGGCCGGAGAATGCGCACTGACCGATGTTTGTGATGCCATCGCCGATAGATGCGGATGTGATATAGTTTGCATATTTTGCCCAGGGTGCGCCGTCATTGAAATAATCCATATCGCCGCTGCCCGTGAAGACAAGGCTGCCATCCGGATAAACCGTCCATGTTACATCTGCACCGCAGATACCGCCGTCGGATTCTGTCTTGGGAATGGTCTCTGTCTTTGTATCGCCGCAGATCGTGCAGGTATATGTTACGGAGCCTTTCCAGAAGGGAGATGCTTCCTTATTGATGATAAAGTTATCCCATGCATGGTTTGCAGTCCATGTGATATCGCCAGCATAATCCTGCATGATATCTTCTGTCCATGTGGAATCGTTGCAGGGATAATAAGCCGTTGCCGTAACGCCTTCGAAGCATTCACCGTCGGGCATGATATAGGGAGCATTGCCCGTGAAGATGATCGTTTCAAGGGAAGTACACCTATAGAACGCTTCCCAGCCGTCGATTTTCTCAAGGTTCTTCGGCAGAACGATCTCCGTGAGCGAAGAACAATCCGAGAAAGCACCTGTGTTGATGACCTTGATATTATCGTGCAGAACGACGTTCTCCAGCGCAGTGCACAGCTCAAATACGCAGCCAAGTTCCGTTACCCCTGCGGGAACGGTAAACTGCTTGAGTCCCGTGTTATAGAAAGCCTCATTGCCAAGATATGTTACTTCACTGTTCAGATCTACTTCTTCAAGCTTGGAGCATTCCGCAAAAGCCCAGTCGCCTACGCTCGTAAGAGATGCTTCGCGGGTAAATTTCTCCAGATTGGAGCAGCCCTTAAATGCAAACCAGCCGATCGTCGTAACGCCTTCTTCGATCACGATCGCCTTGATCTGCTTTGCATATTTAAACCAGGGAGCGGTCGTTTCCATATAGCCCGTCGTGTCGTTATAGACGTTATTATAATTATCCATCTCTCCTTCGCCGCTGATCGTGAGCGTACCGTCTTCGGAGAGGACCCATGTAAGATTATCGCCGCAGGTGCCTTCCGCGATCGAAGGAATTGCGGGTTCGGGAGTATATGTCACATATGTGATGGATGTGCCGCTATAGCTCTGCTTGACCTCATCGGTCCAATATCCGGAGTCGCCGACATATGTATCGGGATAATAAACCGTGAAGCTGTTACCATAGAATGCATCTGCCGCAAACTGCGGGCTTCTGCCGAGGAAGCGCAGGCTCTTCAGTTTTGTACATTTATAGAATGCACTGGATCCGATCGAAAGCACGCTATCGGGAATAACGAGTTCTTCCAGGCTGCTGCAGTCATCGAATGCATAAGCACCGATGGAAAGAACGGAATCACCGATCGTAACGCTCTTCAGTGCCGAGCAGTTTTCGAACATACCCATAGAGATAGCGGTAAGGTCTTCGGGAAGAACGAGGCTTTCGAGAGACCAGCAATTATAGAAAGCATAGTTGCCGATCAGCGAAATCCTATCGGGAAGATTGATGCTATTCAGCTTGTTGCAGTCATAGAATGCATTATCGCCGATGTTTACGATTGTAGAAGGGATCGAGATGCTCTCGATTTTTTCGCCGTAATAGAATGCGTTTTTACCGATTGTTGTAACGCCTTCTTCAACAACGACCTTCTTGATATCATAAATATACTTGGACCAGGGTCTGTTAAGGTTATCCCAGTCCGTCATTGCACCTGTACCGCTGATGGTCAGCGTGTTGTCGGATGTATAGACCCATGTGAGGTTAGCGCCGCATGTGCCGTGCGGATCGATAGAGGAAACTGTATCGCCGTCATATGCAACCCATGTGATATCGCCGCCGTAATCCTTCATCACGTCGCCGACCCATGTTTCGTTGTTTTTGGGTACTGCAACAGTAGCCGTTACTCTGCCGAACGTATCGACATCGAATTCAGGCGCATTGCCGAGGAACTTCACATTCTTCAGCGTGGTACAGCTGCTGAATGCGGATTTCACGTTTGTTACAGTCGAAGGAATCACCAGCTCTGTGATCGCCGTGTTGCCGAAGGGGCTATTGATGGTTTCCAGACCTTCGGAGAGTTTTACCGTAGCAAGGGATGTGCAGGAATAAAACGCACCGCTTGCGATGGACTTGACCGTAGAGGGAATCTGAACCTCCGTTACTGTCGTGATACCGACAAACGCAGAATTGGAAATTTTCGTAATACCTTCGCCGACGACGATCTTCTTGATCATCGCATTATATGTTTTGTTGGACCAGTATTCGGGACGCGTATCGGACGTATAAGCTGCCATCTCGCCTTCGCCGCTGACAGTAAGGATACCGTCTTCCGTAAGCGTCCATGTAAGGCCTTCGCAGGATGTTCCGCTTGCAAAGTATGCGGGTTCTTCGGGAACTTCGGGTTCCTCTTCGCCGCCGACTGCGACCCATGTGAGATAGCCGCCGTAATTCTGCTTTACGTCGTCTGTCCAAGAAGAATTGTTTACGGGGTAATATGCGGTAATTTGGACAGAGTCAAAGGAATTGCTGTTGATCGTTGGAGCACTGCCCTCGAAAGTAACTTCACTCAATCTACTGCATTCAGCGAAAGCATACTCTCCAATGCTTATAATGCTTTCAGGAAGAGTAACGCGCGAAAGTCCGGTACATCCATCAAACGCTTCATTACCGATGCTCGTTACACTGTTAGGAATCGTTATGCTTGATAAATTCTCAAAGCCATTGAAAGCATAATCATCAATGCTTGTAATCCCATCGGGAATTATCACATCGCAGATGACTTCTCCGTTTATATATAAATTTTCGGTATATTTTAACGGATTACCGTAAGACATGCTGAAATCAATATTCATCCAGTTCTCAATGCTGCTGATATGAAGTTCAGCTAATGCATTACATAGGCCAAAAGAAGAATCACCTATTGAAGTTACTCCACTTCCCAACACAATACTCTTTACATTTTCATATCCATAAAAAGCATAATGTCCAATACTTGTAACGCCATTTTCAATAACAATTTTTGTGATTTGATCTTTATAATTCTCCCACGGTTGTCCTACACCATCTACCCAGTCCGACATCTTCCCATTTCCGCTGATCGCCAGCGTGCCGTCTTCTGAGAGGGCCCATGTAAGATTATCGCCGCAGGTGCCGCTAGGGATGTCTGTCGAGACTGCTTCAGGTGCATCTGTTTCTTCCGCAAAAGCCGATGTCGGTAATGCAGTAATTACCATCATGGCAACTAACAGCATGCTCAGTAAGCGATTGAGTGAACCGTTCATAAATTCTAATTCCTTCTTTCTATCTATTCAACAGATTGGTATATTTACAATAATTAATATACGGGGCATAAAACCCCATAATAAATCATTTTATTTTACCACTTCTCGGAAGATATTGCAATAAAAACTTATAAATTTGGCAAGAAAAAAGCAGACTCTCGCCTGCTTCTTTGATCGTGATATTTATTCGTTTTTTCGGGATCGGCAGATCATTCTGCCCACAGACCAGCCTTTCTGCTCCGCAGCATTTTCTTCATCGCGCGGTCTTCCGCTTTCTGTTCAGCAAAAGGACGATCAGCACCGCAGCAATAACCACCGCCGCCGCGATCCATATCCACAGAGCCGTTCCGCCTGCTTTATCGGCATAGCCCATTTCTTCCGCGTTTACGGAGACTCCGTCGGACTGTTCAAAGACGATCCTGCTGCCGTATTCCGCGAAGCATTCTTCCATAAATTCCTCGGAATTTTCGTTGTTTTTATCGATATCGATATGGAGATGATTCTCCATTTCATAGATACCTAAGCCAAAAACGCCCGTTTCCTCCCCCATCCGCTCGGTCAGCTTCAGTTGGATCGCCCACAGCTCGTTATAAGGATAGGTCTGATACGAAAACTTCACGGTATCATCATTTTCGATGAGTTCCAGCAGCTCTGCTTTGCCCGCTTCTCCGCGCTCATCTTCGGTCACGCCAAAGGTCAGCGTCGCCATATCATCGTCCGTCCATATGCCCGTGATGTATTCGGGATAAGGGTTCGGATCGTCGTAATTTTCCGCACGGACGTTCTGCCAGTAGTTCCAGAGATCCACGGATGTTGCAAAGGAATCCGGCACTTCCGCAGCCTCTGATACAGGCAAAGTCTCGCCCGCAAAAGCCGTCTGCATGCAGAATATCAGCGCCAAAATAATTATAAAAACGGTAATATTTCTCTTCATTTATCCTTACCTACCCTAAATAATGACTGACGATCAGCATCAGGCAGAATCCGCCCAGAAGCGCATACGTCGCACCGCGCACTCCGTCATGATGTGTCTCGGGGATCATTTCGTCGCTGATCACATAGAGCATCGTTCCGCCTGCAAAAGCCAGCGCAAATGGCAGGATCGCGCTCGATATACTGACCGCAAAGAAGCCGAGGAGCGTGCCCACGACCTCAACAACTCCCGTCAGCAACGCCGCTATGAGCGTCCGCGAACGGCTCATTCCCGCTGCGAGCATAGGCGCAATGATGACCATGCCTTCGGGGATATTCTGCAGCGCAATGCCGCCTGCGATGGTCAGCGCCTCCGCGGTATTGCCCGTTCCGAAGCCTACGCCCGCCGCGATCCCTTCGGGAAGATTATGGATCGCGATCGCCATGACGAACAGCAGTATCTTATTGAGCTTTTCGGTGTTTTCGGGATGAAGCTCCTGATCCACGCCCGAAAGCCGATGCAGATGCGGTATGAGCTTATCCATAAGGCTCAGGCAGAACGCACCGCTGAAGATCCCCGCAACGGTCACGATGATCTTGAATCTGCCGCCATATTCCAGTGAAGGCAAAACAAGCCCGATCACCGCCGCCGCAAGCATAACCCCTGCCGCAAAAGACAGGATCAGATCGCTGAACCGATG
>JAZRGP010000319.1:0-11017 GCA_045644225.1 Christensenellaceae bacterium
ATTTTTTTGATCGGGAGAAAAAGCATTCCGCTATTTACATATCATGTGGAAAAATATAAAATATCCATATAATTAAGCCGAAAAAATAACAGTAAACCCCGATTTTAAAGAAGATATTCCGTATTCTTATTACAGGAGTAAAAAATATGAAAGAGAATCATGAGATCATAAGAGCGGTCCTGCATGCGCAGACTGACCCGAATGCTGCAGATGAGCTGATCGCACAGTATCTGCCGTTTATTCGGACGGAAACCGCAAAATTCATAAAACGGATCCCGCAGGAAGGGCTCGATGATGTGCTCAGTATTGCGATGTTTGCGTTTTACGAGGCGATGATGGCATATCGCGAAGGTAGAGGCTCTTTCATAAAACTTGCGGCTCTCGGGATCCGAAACAGGCTCATCGACTACTACCGAAAGGAGCGGCGCCACAGCGGCATCGTATCGCTGGAGCAGCCCGTAGGCGATGAGGACGGCAGGACGCTCATGGAGACGGTCGACAGCGGAAAAGACGAGATCAAGGAGCTGCAGGGACGCGACGCGGCAAAGGCGGAGATCATGGAATTCGCAAACAAGCTTGCGGAATTCGGCATAACGCTTGCGGAGGTTGCGGACAGCTGCCCGCAGCAGGAGCGCACGAAGGAAGCCTGCATGAAAGCGCTGGAATATGCACGGGAGAATCCCGAACTGCTCGAGCAGCTGGAACAGAACGGCAGACTCCCGATCGCACAGCTCGCGCTGGGTGCGGGAATAGAGAAGAAGACACTGGAGCGGCACAGAAAGTACGTTGTGGCGATCCTGCTGGCTTACACAAACGGCTATGAGATCATTCGCGGACACTTATATCATATCCGTAGGAAAGGGGTATAAACGCGTGAAATACATGGTAATGGAATGCCATCCCGGTTATGCGGTCGTGCTGGATGACGCGGGGAACTTTAAGAAAGTGGCAAATTTAAATTATGAGGTCGGGCAGATGCTTGATGAGGTCGTCGAGATGCTCCCCGCAAAGAAGGAATCCTTCTATCAGAAGAAATGGGTCAAGGCTGCGATCAGCGCGGCGGCTTGCTTCCTTGCGGTGATCGGGATCTGGCAGGTCGTAGCGACGCCCTACGGCTCGGTCAGACTGCAGATCAACCCCGACGTATCCATGACGGTCAATCGCGTGGATCAAGTCATCGATATCGTGCCGATGAATACGGACGGTCAGACGCTGATCGAGGATTACGAGCAGAAGCATAATTATAAATGGAAGAAAGTCGATCTTGTGGCAGACGAACTCGCGGACCATGCGAAAGAAATGGGCTTCCTGAAGCAGGGCGGAGAAGTGCATCTTACGGTGGACTCCAGCCATGAAAAATGGAAGACAGAGACCGAGGATCGCATCGTTCTGGAGCTCGAGGTGCATCTCGGAACGGATTACATCGTCGTCCCCGTGCTGATCGAAGCTGACGAACTGGATGAGGTGATCGAAGAGATCGAAGACGAGATCGAGGATACCATCGAGGAGATCACGGGGATCGATGACGACCGCAATGAGAAGGACGATGCGGACGACCGAGATGACGATGATGACCGCGATGACGATGACCGTGATGATGACGATGACCGTGATGATGAGGATGATGATGACCGTAAAACATCGGGCGTGAGCCGAAAGCCTGCCGCATCCAAGAAGCCTTCTAACGAGAGTCGGGATGAAGATGACGAACGTGACGACGATCGAGACGATGATCGTGATGACGACGATCGGGAAGAAGATCGCGACGAGGACCGAGACGAAGACGATCGGGAAGATGATCGCGACGATGATCGAGACGAAGATGATCGGGAGGATGAACGCGACGAAGACGATCGCGATGACGAAAAAGACGAAGACGACTGATCAATGATCGCATAAAAACACAGACAGCACTGCAGCGAAAAGGCATGCGGTGCTGTTTTTTAATGAAAATGATTCTCTTTTAAAAATTTTTATTATTTTTTTATAAAAGACCCCGTTTTGCAGCTGCGAGGTGCGTATCCTATAAACAAGAAACAAAATAAAACCGAAAAGGAGACAATAAAAATGAAAAATAATAAATGGAAGAAATTAACAGCAGTCGCAGCGGCAGCATTCCTCGCAACAGCATTGGTCGGATGCAGCGTACCTGCAGATGCAAATATCGTTGAAAAGATCGATCGCGTTGACGATGTGATCGAAGAGCGTATCGACGCAGGTGAAGAGAAAATCGAAGCGGCGATCGAAAGTAAGGTCGAAGCGATCGCGGCACAGAGCGTAAAGGCGGAAGGAAAACCGAAGGCAAAGCTCTCGAAAGACGAAGCAAAAGAAATCGCACTCAAGCATGCAGGCGTGGACAACGTAACATGGGTCAAGGTCGAGATCGATGATGGCAGATACGAAGTAGACTTCAGAAAAGACGGTTTCGAATATGACTACGACATCAGCATTCAGGATGGCAAGGTCATCAAGGCTGAGAAAGAACGCGAAGGCTTCAGAGAAGCTGTAAATCAGGAACCCGTAAAGGAGGAAGCTCCCAAGCAGGAATCGGTTCAGAAAACGGAATTCATCAGCAAGGATAAAGCAAAGAGCATCGCACTCGATCACGCAGGAGTATCCGATGTAACATGGGTCAAGGTTGAACTCGACGACGGCAAATACGAAGTGGACTTCAGAAAAGACGGTTTCGAATATGACTACGATGTCGACGCAAGAAGCGGCAAGGTCATCAAGGTGGAAAAGGACCGCGACGATGACTACAGAGCGCCCGTAAAGGAAGAAGCTCCCAAGCAGGAAGCTCCGCAGAAGACGGAACTCATCAGCAAGGACAAGGCAAAGAGCATCGCGCTCAGCCACGCAGGAGTATCCGATGTAACATGGGTCAAGGTTGAACTCGACGATGGCAAATACGAAGTGGATTTCCGAAAAGACGGTTTTGAATACGATTACGAGATCGGCGCACAGAGCGGCAAAGTCATCAAGGCAGAGAAGGACCGCGACGATGATTACAGAGCGCCTGCAAAGGAAGAAGTTCCCAAGCAGGAACCCGTAAAGGAAGAGGCTCCCAAGCAGGAAGCTCCGCAGAAGACGGAACTCATCGGCAAGGACAAAGCAAAGAGCATCGCTCTGAAGCACGCAGGAGTCAGCGGTGCGGACTGGGTCAAGGTCGAACTGGATGACGGAAAGTATGAAGTAGAGTTCAGAAAAGGCAGTTACGAATACGACTACGAGATCGGCGCACAGAGCGGCAAAGTTCTCAAGGCAGAGAAGGATCGTGACGATGACTGATCTGAAATACAAATAAAAAACCGAGGGTCAAACCCTCGGTTCTTTTTTGCGTTATCGGTGGGCATAGTCTTCCTCATGTTCACGATTGATCATCATCCTTGCGGCAGATTTGACATCCTCGGGGAAGGAACGCTTCAGCTTATGGCGCGTGATGTTGAACGTACGGAAGTCCTCGGCATCGACCTTGCTGAAGGTATCATCGATGCGATGCGCGAGGTTTGCGGTTTCGTAATACTGCTCGTATTCCGAAATGATGACGCCGTCCGCGGCATCGAATTCCTGCGTTTCATCATTGGGATAGGGATCGGTAATATGGAACATCTTCGCATCGAGACAGTCCGCATAATAGGGGATAGCATCCTCGGAGAGTGTGGAGAGATACGCGATATCGGGAGCTTTCCCCGTTTTTTCCGCGTATTTCACGGCATCTCTTGCGATGAAGCCGTCGACATTGAAATAGGTGAGGAGGATCAGCGCAAAGGCGGATGCATAGAAGATGAACTTTGTAATACGGAACCTCGGCCGCCAGATCTTGATCACCGTGAAGATGCAGAAGATCGCGAGCAGGATGGTGAAGGCCTGCGTATAAAGGCGCAGACGCGTGAAACGGTATACCTGCTCATAGAGCACCATACGGGAGAAAGAGGAGACGAGCAGGACCATGACGGTCGCTGCGAGGACGGTATAGAGGATGCTGAGGATCAGTCTGTTGAGACCGCGGGCTTCGCGGGTATGGCGGTAGCAGATTGCGACCACGAAAAAGACGAGTGCGGCTGCCGCGAGCATCTGGAAGAAGCCCTGACGAGCATATGTGCTGTAATCGAAGTTATAGGGAAGCTCGGAAAGCCTCGTGAGATAGATCAGCTGGAATGCGGAGAAAAAGATCATCAGCACGCTGAGCGCCGCGGTCAGAACATAAACAGCGGAATAGTTGAAGGTGATGCGCTTCTTAACACGGGGAACACGCGTATGCGCCTTTTCCTTCAGGCTGACGATGAAGCTGCCCATGGTCGTGAAGCCGGCAGCAACGAGAATGACGAAATAGATCACACGCCACATGGATCTCCAGGAGAAGATGTTGGTGATGAATTCCGCGAAGACGATATCCGCGGAGGTCAGCAGCAGGAGCATGATCGCAAGGATGGGGAGCGTGACAGCGATGCCTGCGAGGATGCCGCCGATGGCTTTTTTGGTCTTCTTGTTCTTGTGTGCAAATGCGTTTGCATAGAGTGCGCCGATCTTATGGAAAGGACGTACGAAGATCATATGGGCAGCCATGGTGAAAACACCGTTGCCGAACAGGGTCTTGCGCATGCCCGTCATCAGCGAGATCTGGATGCTCAGTATCAGCGCGATCATGACGAGATTCAGGAAGGAGAGCAGGCCGTTATTGAAGAAGATGAACTGCAGAGCGCTCAGTCCGATCGGGATAAAGAGCTGCCAGTTGCCGCCTCTCTTGAGAGAGAATCTGCCGCGCATGGAGGTCAGCAGAGCAGCATAGAAAGCCGCGACGCTGACGGGGATGCTGATGCCTGCGGGCATGAATCGGCAGAACACCGGAAAGAGAAAGGCGACAGAGATCACCGCGAAGAGAAAGCTGATAAAGGCGGTGTAGGTGTATTTGAAGTTGTTCATATCAGCTATCCTTTCTGTATTCGATAATATCCTGCGGCTCGCACTCCAGGACTTCGCAAAGGGCGTTCAGCGTAGAGAAACGGATCGCCTTGCATTTATTGTTCTTGAGGATGGAAAGATTGGGCACAGAGATCCCTACGCGCTCGGAGAGGGTATTGAGGCTGATCTTGCGCTTTGCCATCATGACGTCGAGGTTGATCACGATCATAGCAGCCTCCTCAGACGGTCAGGTCGTTTTCGGACTTATATGCTACCGCTCTGGAAAAGACCTGCGAAAGCACGAAGGAGCAGAGCGCGCCGAAAAGAAGGATCGTCGAGCAGATGATGAGTCCGAAACAGTCAAAGTTTGCGTAGATGAAGATCATCAGCGCAAAGGAAAGGAACGCGGCAAAGCATGCGAGCGCGATAAACTGCAGGAGGCGGACGTTCTTTTCGATAAAGGGGTCGCCTGCGGAGACGCTGCGCATGATCCCGAAGAGCGAGATCATGAATCCGATCGCCGCGAGATCCGAGATATAGAGAAAGATTGCGAGGGAAACTGCGCTGCCGTCGGTATAGTTGCGATTGAGAGCAGGGATCGCTGCCATCGACGGGATCGCGAAGAGCAGACCCACGAGAACGACCAGAATGATCAGTGCAAAAATGAGAATAATTGTGGAAGAAATTTTTGAAATTTTCATATTTTTCTCACCTCCATATTTTGGATTATAGAGAGTGAATGATTGAAAGTCAATATATATTTATCGAAAAACGATAAAAACATACTAAAAAACACTAAAAAAATATTTTTTAAAAAATTTGCGAAAATGTGTTGACATTTCGGAACTTTTAATGTAATATATATCTTGTTCGCGGCCCCATGGTCAAGCGGTTAAGACACCGCCCTTTCACGGCGGTAACAGGAGTTCGAGTCTCCTTGGGGTCACCACTTGATAAACCTCATCTGATGATGAGGTTTTTTCTTTGCAAAAAATTCCGTTTCCGTGTATGATATTGTAAAAAAGAGGAAAGGCGCAAACCGATGATCCGCTGTACATCAAAAGCCATAATTATAAAAGATGATAAAATATTGCTGAACAGATGCCGCCTGAAACCCGGCGATCCGATCTTCTATGATCTGCCCGGAGGAGGTCAGGAGCAGTATGAATCCATGGAGGATGCGCTGCGGCGAGAGGTTCTCGAAGAATGCGGCTATCATATCAACATTATCGGTCTGGCGGCAGTAGGCGAGCAGATCGCGACGAACCCGTATATCCGCGAGAACTACCCCGGGCATGCGCACCGACTGTTCCATATCTTCCGTGCGGAAGTGATCGGGCAGGAGGAAGAACACTCCAACGAAGATCTCTGGCAGGAGAAGAGCGTATGGATCCCGATCAGCGAGCTGGGCGCGCTGTGCGTCCGTCCTGAGGTTTTTACGGATCGGATCGAAGAGATCGTCCATTCGGAGCAAACCGTGTTCTGCGGCTGCAGAGTGCTTTAAAAAGGTATCAATAATAAAAGGAGGCAAAAGCCTCCTTTTTTGTTTTATTCTTTTATGCGGAATGCTCGCATCGCATTGAGGATCGCGACGACGCATACACCGACATCTGCGATAACTGCGAGCCACATATTTGCGAAGCCGATGATGCTCAGCAGCATGACTGCGAACTTGACTGCGAGGGAGAAGATGATATTCTGCCTTACGATCATATTGGTCTTGCGGGAGATCTTAAAGGCGAGGGCGATCTTAGCGGGATCATCGTCCATGATGACGATATCGGCGGCTTCGATCGCGGCATCTGTGCCGAGCTTGCCCATGGAGATACCGACATCTGCGCGGGCGAGGACGGGAGCATCGTTCATGCCGTCACCTGCGAACATGACCTTGCGCTCGTCTTTCTTGATGAGGTCGCGGACGATCTCGACCTTGTCTGCGGGCATGAGCTCTGCGTGATACGCATCGAGACCGAGTTCCTCGGAGATCGCCTTTGCCGCGGCATCGCGGTCACCCGTGAGCATGACTGTTTCTTTGATACCGCAGGAATGGAGCGAACGGATCGCCTCGGCGGAGCTTTCTTTGACGGTATCCGAGATGATGATGCAGCCTGCATAAGCATCTTCCGCGCATACGTGAGCGACTGTGCCGACCTCCTCGACAGCGGGATGCTCGCAGCCGATACGCGCCATGTATTTATCGTTGCCGACGAAGATCATCTTGTCGCCGATCTTTGTACGGACACCGAAACCGCTGAGTTCGGATGCGGATTCGATCAGCATTTCATCGATGGGTTTGCCGTATGCTGCGATGAGGGATCTTGCGATGGGATGAGAGGAGAAGCTCTCGGCCAATGCGGCATATTCGATGAGGGTTTCTTCCGTAAAGCCGTCAGCGGGCATGACCTTGGTTACGGAAAAGCTGCCCTTGGTAAGCGTGCCTGTTTTATCAAAGACTGCGGTATCGCATTTTGCGAGGGCTTCGAGGTAGTTGGCACCTTTCACGAGGATACCTCTGCGGGAAGCACCGCCGATCCCTGCGAAGAAGCTGAGCGGGACGGAGATGACAAGCGCACACGGGCAGGAGACGACGAGGAAGATGATCGCGGTCTTGAGCCACTGCGCCCAGCTCTGCGCAAAGGCAAGAGGAGGGATGACCGCGAGAAGAACAGCCGCGATGACGACCGCAGGAGTATACCAGTGTGCAAAGCGCGTGATGAAGGATTCGCTGCGGGATTTGTTCTCGGAGGAGTTTTCCACGAGTTCAAGGATCTTTGCGGCGGTAGAGTCCTCATAAAGATGCGTAACGCGAGCCTTGAGCAAGCCGTTTTGATTGATACAGCCGCTCGTGAGCTTGCTTCCTGCGGAAACATCCTGCGGGAGAGCTTCACCCGTGAGCGCAGCGGTATCAAGGCTGGATTCACCTTCGGTCACGATGGAATCGAGCGGGATCTTTTCGCCGGGACGGATGACGAGGATATCACCGATATTGACCTCCTCGGGGAAGACCTCAAGGATCTCGCCGTCGCGTTCGATATTGGCAAAGTCGAGGCAGATATCCATCAGATCGGAGATGGACTTTCTGCTTCTGCCGACAGCGATATTCTGGAAGAGCTCGCCGACCTGATAGAAGAGCATGACGGCAACGCACTCGGGATATTCGCCGATGATGATCGCACCGACGGATGCGACGACCATGAGGAAGTTTTCATCGAGGAGCTGACCGTTGATGATCCCGCGGAAGGCATCGATAATGACGTCGTATCCCACGAGGAGATAGGGGATGAGGAACGTGACGAGCCGCAGGATGCCGTTCGTCGGCAGCAGGAGTGCCGCGCCGAGGAGTATGCCTGCGGCAAGGATGCGGCAGAGCATCTTTTTCTGTTTGCGTGTCATGAGATACTCCTTATTTATTGATGATGCGGCAGTGAGAATCGACCTTCTTGATTGCTTTCTCCGCAGCATCGAGCGCAGCGGCGAATTTATCGTCCTCTGCATCGAGAACGAGCCTCTGTGCGAGGAAGTTTACGGATGCGTTATTGACGCCATCGATCTTTTTGATCGCGTTTTCCATTTTTGCAGCGCAGTTCGCGCAGTCGAGGTCTTCGAGCTTATAATTTTTTTTCATAGTATGATCTCCTTCGGTTATTCTTCAACATGTTCCATACCCTGATCGATGATCGAGCGGACGTGGTCATCGGCAAGGGAATAAAAGACGGTCTTGCCCTCACGGCGGAACTTCACGAGCCGCGACTGCTTCAAAACCCGCAGCTGATGCGAGATCGCGGACATGCTCATGTTTAAAAGCTGAGCGATATCGCAGACGCACATTTCCGCCTCGAAAAGCACATAGAGGATACGGATACGCGTGCTGTCGCCGAAGACTTTGTAGAGCTCGGCGAGGTCATAGAGCAGTTCTTCGCTGGGCAGGGATTCGCGGACTTTTTCCACGATATCATCATGCACATGCATGAATTCGCATTTTGGGATGGCTTCGTTCATAATTTATCATCCTTTCAGTTGAATGATTGTTCAAATATTATATTAAATATATTTCCCCATGATGTCAATATTTTTTGCAAAAAAAAGACCGCTCGACGAACGAACGGTCTTGTGTTATTGATGAAATTAGCTTTCGACGATTTCGAGTACGTCCATGGGGCAAGCCTTTACGCAGATGCCGCAGGAGATGCACTTAGCAGCGGGGTTTTCGTTAACAACGACCTTGAAGGGGCAGACTTCTGCACACTTGCCGCAGCCAACGCAGAGCTTCTTATCGATCACGTAAACGCCCTTAGCGTTCTGCTTGATCGCACCGGCTTCACAAACCTTAGCGCACTTACCGCACTGGATGCAGATCATGGGCTTGGGTTCGCCGTTCTTTTCGATAACCTGGATTCTGGACTTATCGGGATCAAATACCTTATAGTAAGCTTCGGAACAGGAGCGTACGCAAGCGAGACATGCCATGCATCTTGCTTCTTTGTTTACTTTCAGTTTTTTCATTTATGGATTCTCCTTTTGATGATCATAATCACAACAACATAATTATAGCGGATAATTTCTGTAAAATCAACAAACATTTTGTCGGATACGGCAAAATACTGAAGTTATAGAAAAAAGCTTCCGCGGGAGCGAAAGCTTTGATCATTAAAAGAATGTTGCGAGCTGCTTTTCGGGGATTTCCGCAGGGGAGAGCTGCTCGACCATAAAGACGGGGCCCTTTTTGCCGTAGATACGGGAGAAGCGGATATTGACCTTTGCGGTGATGGTGACCCAATCCTTGTGCTTGGGCATAGCGCCCTGATATTTCGCAACGAATGCGGAATACTTGATATCATCCTCGCAGCAGGTCATGATATGTCTGCCGATGACGAAGGTATCAGAGGGCATTCTGCCGTTCTTTGCGACGACACCCTTGAAACGGATGGTTTTTCCTTCGTATTTCTGCATTTCATCCACCACATCGCGGTAGAAAAATGCGAAATCGTTGTCTTCGATCTCCACAACAGGTGCATCGATGTCGAAGGGGAGGGGATCCTCGATATCGTCGTACTGCGTTCTGCCGTCTGTGAATTCGTATGCGATATCCGCGCCGCGGCTGGTTCCGCGTACGACTTTATGGAATTCCATGAGGTCCATATCTTCGGTGCAGCGGTTGAAGATCACGATCTCGCCTGTTGTCAGCTTATCGACGACGAGGCTTCTCATGTTGGTATTGTAGTTCTTGAATGTCGTTGCATCGAAGAACAGCATCTCCTGCGCGATGCCCCAGTTCCAGGGAAGGTTATCGAAGAGATCGTTCATCAGCCACATGCCGTTGTATTCGATGAGGATGCGTGTTGCGCGGTGCTTGCGCTGCAGCTCTGCGAGATGATCGGCATTGAGTTCGGATTTGTCCTCGATGATTTCCATAAAGACGGTATCCGAGCCGAAGGAATCGGGTTCGTATTCTTCGATACCTTCTTCGCAGACGAGCAGAAGGACGCGTTCCTTTTCGATAAAGCGCTCATCTTCAAGGATGCTCTGCATGAACTTTGTTTTGCCGGATTCCAGGAAACCGGTAAAGAGAAATACGGGTATATGCTGCATGGCTTACCTCTTATGCGCCGAAGAGCTCTCTGAGAGCGTCTTCCCTGAGGTCTGCGCCGATCACGCAGAGGCGGCCCATAACGATCGCAGCGCCCGTGCGGACGTCAGCCTCGCCGGGAACGTAGTCGAAATGGATCCATTCGCCGTTTTCGCCTGCGACGATGCCCTTTGCACGGAGAACTGTGCCGTATTTGCCTTCGTCGAGAAGATCATCGAGGATATCGCTGATCTGAGAAACGGAATATTTGTTGACGGTTTCGCAGCCCCAGCTGACGAAAACTTCGTCTGCATGGTGGTGACCGCAGGAACATTCGCCGTCGTGGTGATGGTGTTCGTGATCATGGTGATGACCGCAGCAGCACTCTTCATCGTGGTGATGTTCGTGATCGTGATGGTGACCGCAGGAGCACTCTTCATCGTGGTGGTGATGATCGTGATCGTGGTGGTGACCGCAGGAGCATTCTTCATCATGGTGGTGATGTTCGTGATCGTGATGGTGACCGCAGGAACATTCTTCATCATGGTG
>JAZRGP010000320.1:0-3661 GCA_045644225.1 Christensenellaceae bacterium
CGGAAATGGATCGTGATCTGTGCGGATCTGCTCTTTCATGCCGTGGCGGGTTCGCTGACGGTTTACCTGATGTACCGCATTACGGGACTGAAACTGCGCGGATATTATTTTCTCGGAATCGCGGCAGGATATCTGCTGTATTCCTCTGCGATCGGTCCTCTGGCAAAATGGATAAATTGTAAATTCCGCAAAAAGAAGATTGACAACTCCCGCGGCAAATAGTTCAATAAGAATGTAGAGAACTATGCGCGGGAGGAATCATGAAGAAAGATTCGGCATTCAGAAAGTATATCAAATGGATCATCTTCGGAGTGATCGCGGTATATGCGGTCGTGATGATCGTCGTTCAGCAGCTGCAGATCAAGGAGCAGAAGGCGCTCCTCGGCGAGCTGGAGCTCAGAAAGCAGGAGCTTACCGAAAAGATCGAGCATCTGGAGAGCGAATTTGAATACATGACAACGGATGAATATATCGAGCGCACCGCGCGTGACAGACTCGGCATGGTCAAGGAAAACGAGATCGTATTTCAGCAGCAGACCGAGGAGGAGTGAGCCGTGAGTTTTTGCTATGGTATCGATATCGGTACAAACTCGGCGCGACTGATGCTCGCGGAGCTGAAGGACGGCGGGATCAGAAGCTGCTATAAAATGCTGCGTACCGTGCGCACGGGCGAAGGCGTGAACGCATCGGGAAAGATCTGCCCTGCGGCGATCGGACGTGTTCTGGATGCGATGCAGGACTTTCGCAGGCAGATCGACGGGGAACATCCTGAGCTTCCCGTTTTTTGTTTTGCGACGAGTGCCGTGAGAGATGCGGCAAATTCCGCAGAGCTGATCGAGGCGGTCAGGCAGACTGCGGGGTTCGATATCCACGTCATCCCCGGTGAAGAAGAGGCGGAGATCGGCTTTCTCGGAGCGATCCCTTCGGGAATAGGCGGCATTATCGATATCGGAGGCGGAAGCACGGAGTTTGTACTCGGCGATCACGGAAAGCTCGGCTATCGGAAGAGTTTTCAGGCAGGCACGGTCCGCTGCAGAGAGATGTTCGGCGCGGAGGGAGACATCGCGGGTGTTCGCGAAACCGTTCGCTATTGCGAGCAGCTTTTTGCCGAACTGCAGGAGCTTCCGCAGAATCTCTATACGGGCATCGGCGGCACGATCACGAGTGTTTCCGCAATGCTGCAGGAGATGGAGGTCTATGCTCCCGAAAAGATCCAGGGCAGCAGGATCACACTCGCGGAAACCGAGGAACTGCTCGGTCGGCTTGCGGGAATGACCGTTGAAGAACGTAAGAGCGTGAAGGGTCTGCAGCCGCAGCGTGCGGACATTATCGTATACGGAATGGCGGTGCTGACGGCGGCGATGCGTGTGCTGAAGCAGGATCAGATCCTCGTCAGTGATTCGGATAATCTGGAAGGATATGCAATTAAATATAAAAATAGAATTTTCCCTTGACAATCCGCTTCGGAATCAGTATAATAACATATGCTGACAAGCGAATGTGGCTGTAGCTCAGCTGGATAGAGTGTTTGACTACGAATCAAAAGGTCGCGGGTTCGAATCCCTCCAGCCACGCCAACGAAAAGGCATCCTGAAAAGGATGCCTTTTTTCGTTGGCGTTTCCTTAGTCGGGATTCGAAAGTCCTTTCCCGCTGCCTGTGGCAGATGCAGGGAAAGGACTCGCCCCGAGCGGGAGTGGGAGCGAGGGGAGAATCCCTCCAGCCTTTTAAGAAATCGGAGAGCGCAGAGTATCCCTCCGCCTGCAAAACTTGACATAATATGCGCGTAATATATAATTAAATTAGATTTCCCGATATAAGGAGCATAATATGAAAAAATTTCTCGCATTATTGTTTTGCTGTGTATTTATATTTGCCGCTGTAAGTTGTTCCGGTAAAACACTTGAAGCAATTCCCGAACCTACCCCCGTCATCACTCCAACATCGGTACCGGTGCAAACTGAGCCGCCAGCAGCAGCTCCCTCCAATCTCGAAGCAGCAACCGTTGATAGTTGTTGGAATGAACCGAGTAAAACTTTGCTGATCCAGTTGACTGATGGGCGTTGCTTCAAGACTTCCGAACAGGAAATTCTTCCCGAATCCTCCGAAATTTTTATTGATAAAGAGAACAACGTACTGATTTGGGAAAATATGGAACTTCCTTATACGGAAATTACTGTCATTGATAGCGGACGTATTCCTGACCATCTGCAAAGCTTTCATCAGGGAGATGTTTTTGAGGTTTGTAATGGTCCTGCTCTTGCGAGTGGTCCGCATAATACTTGTTGGGAAATTCTTGAATTTGATAATAACCTCTTTAATTTTCGCAACCAATTCCGTCCCTACGTGCTTATTTACAAGGAAGGATTGGATTATTATTTGCGCGTTCCTGATGTAAGATCAGATGTTCGCGTCCGAAAAGTTATAAAGTAGTTCGGTTGGTATACTATATTTCCCCGATATTCTTAAAAGTTTTTTGCATTTTCTGCAAAAGTAATAGTGCATTTTTTGGATTAGTATGCTATAATTTATTGGATATGTGAAAAAATAACTCAAAGGAGATACGATAATGTCCAGAAAAGTAGTTTTCGTAACAGGTGCAAGCAACGTAACAGGCAGAGCGATCGCGATCGCTTTCGCAAAAGCAGGCTATGATGTAGGTTTTACTTATACATCCAACGAGCAGGGTGCGATCGATACACTCAAGGAGATCGAAGCAGCAGGCGGTAAGGGTAAGTATTACTACATGAACATCAGAGACCTCGAAGCTTCCAAAAAGACTCTTCGTGAATTCGTTGCAGAATTCGGCGCAATGGATGCAATGATCAACAACACAGGCATCACAACAGTCTGGAGAATGCTCGACGTTACAGAAGAAGACTTCAACATGCTCTCCGAGATCAACATCCGCGGCACATACTTCATGATGCAGGAAGCTGCTAAGATCATGATCGAAAACGAAAAGAAGGGCTTCATCATCAATATCACATCCACACATGCAAAGGGCACATTCTTCGGCTCTTCCGTATATGCGATGACAAAGGCTGCGATCGTCAGAATGACAAGATCCTGCGCGCTTGAACTCGCTCCCTACGGCATCACCGTTAATGCATTTGCTCCCGGTCATGTAAACATGCTCTCTTCTCCCAACTACACTCCCGAGAGAATCGAGAAGGAAAAGGAAGGCTATGCAAAGA
Organism: Christensenellaceae bacterium; assembly: GCA_045644225.1. Classification (GTDB taxonomy): domain Bacteria; phylum Bacillota; class Clostridia; order Christensenellales; family Christensenellaceae; genus JAZRGP01. Next base: position 3,196 of record JAZRGP010000320.1, read on the forward strand.
TCTCCGTTCAGCAGCCTCTCCACCGTTGGCAGTACCCCGAAGAAATCGGTCAGTGCATCGTATTCCTCGCTTCCGAAGCAGCTCGCTTCATCGTTGGTGAAACGATCTTCGCTGACGGCGGTATCCGTATCCCGCTGACAACAGACCTCGGCTGGGAAGAAAAGAGATAATCACAGCAATTCCGAAATACCCCGAACCATCGGGGTATTTTTTTATAAAAAAACGCTGACCGCTTTTGCGGTCAGCATAGTAAAGTTTTTGGATTTAAATCTCCGTCGCTACGGATTCCTCGCCAGCAAATTCCGCGGTGAGCTTTCCTGCGGAGAGCTCAGAGAGGATCTTCTGAACGCGGGAAGCCTGCTCGGGCGGGATATGCAGCATGAGTCGGATGTTCTCGGCATATTCGATGGACTTGATCATTCCGCCGACGGAATAGATGCTGCCCTCCAGCTTGCCCCAGAGCTTG
>JAZRGP010000321.1:0-5021 GCA_045644225.1 Christensenellaceae bacterium
CGACGAAGCCGATATGGTTCTCGTATTCTCCTGCGGCGTCGGCGTACAGACAGTTGCCGAATATTTGGTCGGGAAGAAAGTTTGCGCAGCATGCGATACATACCCGCTGCCCGGCTTCCAGGGTGCTACACCTCTGGAATATGACTGCAAGCAGTGCGGCGAATGTTACCTCAACCTCACAGGCGGTATCTGCCCGATCACAGCTTGCTCCAAGAGCCTCGTAAACGGTCAGTGCGGCGGCGCAAAGGACGGCAAGTGCGAAGTTGACTGCAACATGGAATGCGGCTGGGAACGCATCTACAGACGCCTCAAGCAGATCGGCCGTCTGGATGTCCTCAAGTGCCCCATCCAGGTTCGCAACTACGCAACAGACGAAGAAGTATCCAAATAAGGAACTGTTAAATTTTTAAAATATTAGGAGTAATATATAATGAAAATTACTGAATTGTTTCAAAATGGTGAATTTGTAGTTACCGCGGAAGTTGGCCCGCCCAAAGGCTTCCATGTTGAACATCTCGTAGAAGAAGCAAAGGAATACTTAAGCGGTATCACAGCTGTTAACGTTACAGATAACCAGGCATCCGTAATGCGCCTTGGCTCTCTCGCTACATGTAAAGCTCTGAAAGATGCCGGCCTCACACCCATCTATCAGCTCACATGCCGCGACAGAAACAGAATCGGTCTGCAGTCTGACCTTCTCTCTGCAGCTATGTTCGGTATCGAAAACATCCTCTGCCTCACAGGCGACCACACAAAGATGGGCGACCATCCGCAGGCTAAGCCCGTTTTCGACCTCGACTCCGTTTCTCTGCTCCACACAGTTAAGCAGCTTGAAAACGGCGTAGACCTCGGCGGCAACGCACTCGTTGGCGAACCTCCGAAGTTTGCAAAGGGCGCTGTTGTATCTCCCTGCAGCGACTCCGTAGACGCTCAGCTCGCAAAGATGGAACGCAAGGTTCTCGCAGGCGCTGACTACTTCCAGACACAGGCTGTTTACGATTCCGAAAAGTTCATCAAGTTCATGGAAAAGGCAAGCCAGTTCGGCAAGCCCGTTCAGCTCGGTATCGTTATTCCCAAGTCCGCAGGCATGGCTAAGTTCATGAACGCGAACGTTGCAGGTATCCATGTTCCCGATGACATGATCGCAGAACTCGCTGCTGACAAGGAAAAGGCAAAAGCCGGTATCACAGGTATCGAGATCGCTGCTCGCATCATCAAAGAGTGCAAGCCCTACTGCCAGGGTGTTCACATCATGGCTCTCGGCTGGGAATCCAAGGTTCCCGCTCTCCTCGAGCTCGCAGGTCTTTAATCTCAAAATCAAAAGCTCCCTCATTGAGGGAGCTTTTTTTATTTGCTTATTTATCTTTCATATTCGAGCAGGCTGTTTTTGTCCGTCGAGCCTCTGACGATCAGCTCATTTTTGAAGATCTTGGTATGCTTCTGCTCATCCTTTTTCTCGATGGCATTCGTAAGCATAGCGACTGCCTCCATGCACATCTCGTTTACGGGAAGCATGATCGTGGAGATACCGGGCTGATACATGCTGGAGATTCGCACGTTATCGAAGCCGATCACCTTGATCTCCTCTGGGATCTTCACGCCCTTGTTCATCATGCATTTCATGAAGCCCATCGCAACAACATCGTTCGCGGCAAAGATCCCATCGGGCATCTCTTCCATTTGGAAAAATGTCTTGGCAGCATCGTAGCCCGTTTCAAAACGGTACTGACCGTAATAAATGTAATCGGCATTCGCTTCGATCCCTGCTTCGTCGAGGGCTTTTCTGTAGCCTGCGTGTTTTTCCTTGGTGGTTTTGCTGTTTTCCATACCGCCGACATATGCGATCCGCTTGCATCCGCAGTCGATAAGATGCTTCGTCGCCATGTAGCCGCCCTGAAATACGTCCGTCGCAACGGCGCTGAAGCGGTTGTTTGTGATCTCACCGCTGAACATCACAACGGGGACCTCCGCCTCGAACTTATGGTAAAATTCTCTCAGTTCGTCTTCATCGAGGAAGCACAGCATCAGACCGTCGAACTGATTGATGGAGATCTTCTTCAGATAATCCCTCAATACCTCGAAATCGTTTTCGATGGTATACAGGATCGGCGTATAGCCCTTAAGCTGCGCATAATACTTGATGGAGTTAAAAACCTCGGTATAGAATACGTCCAGAATATCGGGAACAACGACCGCGATCATATTAGACCGCTTGGTACGCATACTCCTTGCGGTTGCACTGGGCACATAATTCAGTTCCTTGATCGCCGCCTCGATGCGCATCTTCGTATCTTCTTTTACGTGATCGGGATGATTCAGATATTTCGATACCGCCGATACAGAAAGACCCGACAGTCTGGCTACATCTTTAATTACTGCCACAAAAAACCTCCGTCTTTGCCTCAACAGAATACTTTTAACGAATAATTGGTTTGATTATTATACACTAAAATGCATAATATGTCAAAAGCAAATCCGCCTCTGCAAAGCCGATCATGCCTCCGCGGAGATCTTTCCCTTGCTTCTTACGGCATCGAACAATACCGCGATGATCAGCAGCACACCCACGACGGATGTCTGAAGATTGGCATCCACGCCGAACATAACGAGCGCATTGTTCACGACAGCGATAAACACAACACCGATCGCCGTACCCACGAGCGAACCTCTGCCGCCGTTGAAGGAGATACCGCCGACCGCCGATGCCGCGATCGCGTACATTTCGGATGTGTCGCCTGTTTTGGGGTCAGCGGACTTCGTGAAGATCGCCTGCAGGATGCCTGCAGATACGCAGAGCACACCGAGGATGACGAACGCTGCCGTACGCATAAAGTCCACATTGATGCCCGAGAGCTTCGCGACCTCTCTGTTATCACCTGCGGCATACATCTTCCGACCGAAAGAAGTCTTGGTCATAATGAAAATAAACACCGCAAAGGTGATGACCGCAATGAGGAAGGACCATGTCGTACCCAGCGGACGGCGCGATGCGAAATCCTGCAGATACTGCGGCATGGGATAGAGATACTGTCCGCGGGTGATGAAATACTTGAGGCCCTTGCAGATAAAGTTGAAGCCGATCGTCGCGATAAAGGGCGGCAGAGCGAGCTTGGTAACAAGCAGACCCTTGCAGATGCCCGCAACGACCGCGATCACGATCGCCGCCATATACGCAGGGAAAAATGCCCAGCCCTTCTGGATGATCAGCACAAAGGTCACCATCATGCCGAGACCCATCAGCGGTCCGATGGAGATATCGATATCCCCACAGATCATGACGAGCGTCATGCCGATCGCAAGATACGCATTTGTCGTGATGCCCGTGATGATGCCAGTCAGATTCTGAGACGTCGCAAAGTTGCTGTTCGCAAAATACGTCGCAAGGCATAGCAGCACGAGCGGGATCAGCACCGCAAATTCCTGCGAACGCAGAACTTTTTTTGCAGTGCGTTTCAATGCTACGGAAAAATTACTGTTTGTCATATATCACTCCTTCTCAGGATGTCGCGATCCGCATGATCTCCGCATCGCTCGCCTGCTCCCGCGTCAGCTCTCCCTTCACCCTGCCCTCGCCCATGACGATCAGTCTGTCGCTCATCGCGAGCAGCTCAGGAAGCTCCGAAGAGACCATGATAACGGAAACACCGCGGTCCGTCAGATCGTTGATGATATTGTAGATATCGTTTTTCGCACCGATGTCGATGCCTTTTGTCGGCTCGTCAAACAGCAGGATCTTCGGCTCACTGTTCATCGCACGCGAAAGCACGACCTTCTGCTGATTGCCGCCCGAGAGCGAAAGCACGCTGCTTTTCAAGCCGCCTGCCTTGACCCCGAACATATCGAAGAACTGCTTCACCCGCTTATGGATGCGGGATGTCCGCACAAGATATCCCGCAGAAAGCACGGGATTCAAATGGTTGATGATGATATTGCCCGCGATATCCGTCTCAAAGAGCAGACCATCCTTCTTGCGATCCTCCGTTACATAGGAAATGCCGTTTCGGAGCGCGTCTTTTTCGCTGCGGATCTGCACATCTCTGTCACCGATCCGTATTTTTCCGCTTTTCAGCGGCAGCGCACCGAAGATCGCACGGAGCGTTTCCGTCCGACCTGCGCCGACCAAGCCCGCAAGCCCGAGCACCTCACCTTTCCGCAGAGAAAAGCTCACGTTATCGATCAGGTTCTTGCCTGCGATACGCGGATGCGCTACGGTCAGCCCCTCCACACGCAGGACCTCCTCCGCGGGGACCGTCGTCCGAGGCGGATAGAGCTTCTCGATCTTTCTGCCGACCATGCTCTCGATCAGCTCATCCTCGGAGCAGTTTTTCGCATCATAATCCTTTACATGGATGCCGTCTCTCAGGATCGTGATCGTATCCGCGATCGCAAACATCTCGCCAAGCTTATGCGAAACAAAGATCTGCGTAACGCCCTTCTCTTTCATCGTCCGCATGATCGCAAAGAGCTGATCCACCTCTCTCACGGAGAGTGACGTCGTCGGCTCATCCAATACCAGCAGACGCGGTTCTCCTGCGAGCGCACGCGCGATCATCAGAAGCTGCTGCTGACTGATGCTGAGGATACCTGCGCGATCCTCGGGTCGGATATCCGTGATCCCGTATTCATCGAGCAGGGCTTTTGCTTCTGCGTTCATGCGCCTTCGGTCGATCAGCATCAGGTTCCTGCGGCTCATTCGGTGCATAAACATATTCTCCGCGACGGTGAGATCGGGAAGAACGTTGATCTCCTGCGGAACAAAGCCGATACCCGCACGCAGAGCCTCACTCGGCGCGGCATTCTTCAGCAGTTTTCCGTCGAGATACAGCTGACCTTCATATGATCCATAGGGATGGACACCGTTGAGCATCCCGAGAAAGGTGGATTTCCCCGATCCGTTTTCGCCGAGCAGCCCACGGATCTCTCCCTCGCGGATCTTCACGGAAATATCCTTATTCGCGATCACCCCGGGAAACCTTTTGGTGATATGCTCTGCTCGGAGCAAGATCTTCTCCTGCAAAAAT
>JAZRGP010000322.1:0-2159 GCA_045644225.1 Christensenellaceae bacterium
TGCGGCGGCATTGATTCTTGCCGACAAGAGCGACGTGCGTCGCAGTCGCGTGCGAAATCCCGACCCCGCCACGTTCGACATCCACGACCGCGTCAACTATTCCGTTGAAAAGTCCCGCCTGACCATCAACGACGACCGCACGTTGATCACGCTGGAGCTTTCCGTCAATACGGAATTCTCTTCCGTAATGGATTATTTCGAGATCTTCTTAAACCGCATGAACCTCTGCCGCAAGGCAGCGGACCGCCTCGGGCTGAAGTTCTCGCTCATCATCAACGACCAGATACTGATTTAAGGAGGAAATATATGAGTTATATCACAAAAACAATGCAGTCCATGAAGCGCATCGCGCTCATCGCACACGATAACATGAAGCCCGCACTGCTGGAATGGTGCGCGGAAAACAGAGAGGCACTCTCCCGCCATCAGCTCTGCGGCACAGGCACGACCGCAGGACTCATCCGCGAGCAGACGGGTCTGCCCGTATTCGCTTATCACAGCGGTCCGCTCGGCGGTGACCAGGAGATCGGCGCACAGATCGCAAAGGATAAGATCGACATCGTGATCTTCTTCTCGGATCCGCTCTCCGCACAGCCGCACGACCCCGACGTCAAGGCGCTGCTGCGTATCGCGCAGGTATACGATATCCCGATCGCAAACAACCGCGCTACTGCAGACTTTATCGTCAACGCACCTTTCTTCAGCGGTGAATATACGCACAAGGTAAAGGATTATTCGAAGAAATGATCCCTCGCGCTCCCGCGGGGCTTAAACCTTTCACAGACAAATGCTGCCGCATTTGCGGAGAATAACAAACTCTGTTTTACATACAGACTGAAACCGGTCTGATGCAGGAAACAGAGTTTTTTTGCAAAAATTTTTGTAAAAACGGGAACTTTTTCCGCGTTTCGTTCGTCTAATATACAGAAGCCTTTTTACAGGAGATATTCCGATGAAAAAATATTGCATTTTCCTTTTGATGATCTGCATCTCGCTGCTCTTTGCAGGCTGCGCGAAAGAGCCTGCCATGAATACGCTCGTGGATCAGATCGAGCCTGCGATCTATGAGGTCGGGGAGCTGCTCCCGCAGTTCGAGGTGTCCTATGAGCGGAACGAGTTCTCTTTTTATTACAACGATTCTCATATTCAGCTCGAAGTACTCAGCAAAGACTTTCCGCTGGAGGAGAGCACTACCTTCCGCTTTTTCGAGAAAAAAGAAGAAGATGGGAAGGAGTATTACCTCTTTAACGGAGGCATCTCGGTAGACGCGGTGGATGAAAACGGGGAGGAATACGGATACGAAGTCCCCACGACGGATATTTATTTCTACGAGGGAGATTATCTTTTCCATTTTTACAAAAGCGATGCTTCGCTTACCTTTGCGGAAACGCAGGACATTCTCCACGGCATGGATATTTCCTCGTTCGAAGACCTTTCACATACGCTCGTTGCCAACGGTGACAGAGCGGATTATAAATTCTCCGCCTTTTTCTATTTTGAACTGACGCCGGATACGGGTTATCCGAAGTATGCGTGCTTTGTTCCGTACAGCGTGCGGAAAGAGGCGCAGGGGATCGAATACCTCACGAGCACCGAGGAGAACCTTTCTGTGGAAAACTTCCTGATCGGCAATACGGAGCGCGGTATCATGACCGTTACCGTTATGGTCAATCAGATGAATGAGCCCGTCGTGACTGCGGAAGAGATGGCATATCTCGGTTATCCGCTTCTGGAAGACCTGGCGGAACACTTCGGAACCAAGCTTATCGATATGCCCGAATAAAGAAAATAAAATAAGCAGTTGTTTTGCAACAACTGCTTTTAAAATGCTTTAATTACTCTGCAACATAGGGAAGCAGCGCCATAACTCTTGCGCGCTTGATTGCAATAGCAAGCTCTCTCTGATGCTTAGCGCAAACGCCTGTGCCTCTTCTGGGAGCAATCTTACCACGCTCTGTGATGAACTTTCTGAGCTTAGCAGAATCTTTGTAATCGATGCTTGTAGCCTTTTCAGCACAGAATGCGCAGACCTTCTTCTTGGGCTTTCTTGCCCTGGGACGTCTGTTCATTTTATCTTCCATCGCCGTGATCTCCTTTATAGATTTAAGTTAAGTTAATTAGAAGGGCAGTTCTTCATCTTCCATGAGCACATCGCCCAT
>JAZRGP010000323.1:0-3237 GCA_045644225.1 Christensenellaceae bacterium
GCCGATCTTGCTCAGCAGGCAGGGCGCGATGATCAGCGCAGCCGCCAGCAGGTACCCCCAGTTCTTCAGGCAGAAGATCACGATGATCAGCTCGATCGCGATCAGCAGCTTGATGCGTGCATCCAGACGGTGGATCACGGAATTTCCCGGAAAATACTGACCGAGTGTAATGTTCTTAATCATGGGCATTTCCTCCGAATCGCTTCGTGAGATATGCCTTGAGATCGGCAAAGCGGATGATTTCCGTCGGGACGTTCATGCCGCGCTTGTTCATCAGATAAACCATTCTGCAGACCTCGGGAAGCCCCATGCCCATGGCGTAGATCTTCTCATGCTGACCGAACACCTCGGAAGGCGTTCCGTCGAGGAAGACTTCGCCGCGGCGCATCGCGATAACGCGATCGGCATATTCTGCAAGTCCGTCCATGTTATGCGAGATCATCACGATGGTAACACCCTGCGCATTGAGGGTCTTCGTGAGCTGCATGAGGGATTCTCTGCCCTGCGGATCGAGACCCGCGATGGGTTCGTCCATCAGCAGTACTCTCGGACGCATCGCCAGCACACCTGCGAGAGCGACCTTGCGCTTCTGACCGCCGGAAAGCTCGAACGGAGACTTGTCCTTGTATTCCTCATAATCGAGATGGACGAGTGCCATTGCCTCTTTGACGCGGTCCGTAAGCTCGGGTTCTTTTACACCCATCTTCATGGGACCGAACGCGATATCCTTCTCGATGGTTTCTTCAAAGAGCTGATGCTCGGGATACTGAAATACCACGCCGACTGTGCTGCGCAGCCATTTCTTATCTGTGGATTTATCGAAAATATTCTTCCCATCCAGCAGGATCTCGCCGTTATCGGGCTTCAAGAGTCCGCTCATCATCTGCAGAAGTGTGGATTTACCGCTGCCCGTATGACCGATGATACCGACAAAGGAACCATCCTCGATGGTAAGCGTTACATCCTTCAGCGCATGATGCTCAAAGGGAGTGCCGGGAAGATATGTATAATTCAACTTATTGACTGTCAACGGCATAATGCATCCACCAGCCTTTCAGTCGTGATAATGCCTTCGGGAAGATCGAGACCCTGCTGACGGAGGGCATGCGTCATCTCGGATGCAAACGGCGGCAGAAGCTCTGCCTTTGTCAGAGTTTCGATATCCGTAAGGATCTCCTCAGGTGTGCCTTCCTTGATGATCTCGCCGCCTGCAAGCACGACGATGCGGTCGGCTTCGGCTGCTTCTTCCATGAAATGCGTAATAAACAGGATCGTCATGCCCTGTTCGTTGAGCTGCTTCATCGTGCGAAGCACCTCTGCTCTGCCCTTGGGATCGAGCATCGCAGTTGCTTCGTCAAAAACGAGCAGCTGCGGACGGATCGCAAGCGCACCTGCGATAGCAACGCGCTGCTTCTGACCGCCGGAGAGCATATGCGGCGCACGCATGCGGAACTCTGTCATATCGACAAGCTCCAGCGCCTCATCCACGCGCTCCACGATCTCCTCACGCGGGATACCGAGGTTTTCAGGACCGAACGCGACGTCTTCCTCAACGACTGTCGCGACGATCTGGTTGTCGGGGTTCTGGAAGACGATCCCTGCGGTCTTGCGGATCTCGAGGAGATTCTCTTCATTCGTGGTATCCATACCGTTGATAAGCATTTTTCCGCTTTCGGGAACAGCAAGAGCATTCACAAGGCGTGCGAAAGTTGATTTTCCGCTGCCGTTATGCCCGACAATCACAACAAACTCGCCATTATTGACCGTCACGCTGACGCCCTTTAACGCGAGTTCCCATGTATTTTCATCTGCTGCGTAGGCAAATCTTATGTCTTCTGCACGCAGTATTTCCATCATTTATCCTCTCTTGATAAAAAAAGCAGGACTTGACCCGCCGAACGGCGATGATCGAAGTCCCGCAAATTTGTCAATTAGACCAGCTCGAGTATAACCATTTCAGTCGCGTCACCGCGTCTGGGACCCTTCTTGAGGATGCGTGTATAACCGCCACCCTGACCGAGTTCCTTCGCACGTGCATCGTACTTGGGAGCGATCTCTCTGAAGAGCTTTTCTACTACGGGATGGTTGTTGTCCTTTGTGCGTGCCTTATAGTCATGCTTGGACTCTTTTTCGTTCTTTGTTACGGGAACGTCATAGAGGTAAGACATGAGCTGTCTGCGAACAGCGAGCTTAGCAGGAGCATCGTTGACTACGTCAACAGATACCATGTTGCCATCCTTATCCTTAACAGTCTTTGTAACTGTTACTGTGTTGTCATACTGATGAATAGCCTTTGTGATCAGCTTTTCAGCAATTCTTCTGACTTCCTTAGCGCGAGCAGTTGTTGTTTCGATTCTGCCCGTCCAGATCAGTGCTGTAACCTGGTTTCTGAGGATTGCTTTTCTCTGATCAGAAGGCCTGTTAATTTTCTTGATATTAGCCACGGTAAGCCTCCTAAATTAGTCGTCCTGACGCAAGCCGAGACCGAAAGCAGCAAGCTTCTGCTGTACTTCCTCGAGGGACTTTCTGCCAAGGTTGCGGACCTTCATCATTTCCTCTTCGTCCTTTCTGATGAGCTCTTCGACAGTGTTGATGCCGGCGCGCTTCAGGCAGTTGTAGGAACGAACGGAAAGGTCAAGTTCTTCAATAGTGATTTCGAGGATCTTTTCCTTCTTATCATCGACTGTTTCGATCATGATTTCAACATCGTTGACGTGATCTGTAAGACCGATGAAGAGGCTGAGATACTCGCTCATGATTTTAGATGCCAAGGAAACAGCTTCGTCAGCGGGGATCGTGCCGTCTGTCCAAACTTCAAGAGTAAGCTTGTCATAGTCTACGATCTGACCGACGCGAGTGTCATCGACCTGGAAATTCACCTTGCGTACGGGTGTGTACAGGGAATCAACCGGAATCACACCGATTGCCAGGTTCGGCGTCTTATTCTTGTCTGCCAGCACATATCCTCTGCCGTGAGCGAAAGTGAGTTCCATGTTAAGAACTGCGCCTTCGTCCAGTGTAGCAATGGGTGTGTCGGGATTTACGATCTCGATATCGGAATCGAGCGCAATATCAGATGCCTTAACTTCGCAAGGACCTACTGCATTGAGCGTAACTGTCTTGTCCTCAAGGCAGTGGAGCTTAGCGCAGATCGCCTTTACGTTCAGCACGATATTCGTAACATCCTCGCGTACACCGGGGACTGTGGAAAACTCATGCAGAACGCCATCGATCTTG
>JAZRGP010000324.1:0-2448 GCA_045644225.1 Christensenellaceae bacterium
TCCGCAAGCGTTTCCTGCTGAACGCGGATCATGCCTGCATCGATCTCGACCGCAACGACCTTCTTGGAGCATTTCGCAAGCGCACGCGTCAGCGCACCCATGCCGGGGCCGATTTCGAGGACGTTGCCTCCGTCAGATGCCGCTTCTGCGATCTTGTTTACAACATTTTCATCGATCAGGAAGTTCTGACCGAGTTTTTTCAGCGGAGCGAGCTCGTGTCTGCCGAGGATCTCCGTTACTGTTTTGGGAGAATAAAGAGATATCATATTCCGTTATCCTTTGAGTATATATACTTTCTTATTGCGGCGTGAACCCCACTGTCTGCATTCTTCCTTCGTCGGAAGCCATACATCCAGCGGAAGCTGATCCAGCGAATGCTTGTTGGAACCAGTATCCTCGATTCGGCCATAGCCGTATCCGGGGACGTAGATCTTTGTTCCGTAAGGGATCTGTTTGGGATTTGCCGCAACCGTACCGATGCGCGGCCATGTACCCGTAGCCGTTTTGTTTTTGTTCAGGCAGTATGCCGTGATGCGCGTTGCATTGACCGTCTTTGCGATAATGCTGGATGCAGGTTCGGGAACAGCCTTATGCTCTGCCCAGGATCCGGAATGGATCTGCTCGATGGACGGAGCCTTTGTCAGCTTGCCGTCGTCATCCTTGGGATTGTTCGCACCCGTATCCTGATTCTTGTTGTCTTCTTTCTTATTGCCGGAATCCGTCTTCTTGGGCGGTTTCTTGTTATTATCGACAGGTTTCTTGGTCTTGACGGGAGCTTTCGTCGGTTCGGGAGTCGGCTCGACATATGTTCCGACGAAGATGATCTCATCCTGCGGCTCGGAGATCACATTCGTTTCGATGATCTCGCGGGAGTATTCCTTGCCGTTTTTATACACGCTCTCGATTGTATGCTCCTGCTCGCCCTTGATACCGGGCTGGCCGAGAAATCTCTTGCCGTTTTCATAGCGGTCGCTTTCCTTGACGATCTCCTTGTATTCCAGGATCTCCGTCTGCTTTTCGTATTTCACTTCCACGCGGATGACATTGATCTTCATACCTGCGTAGACATACGTTGCGGCATCGGGGTAGACCTCGTCCTTGCTCTCCAGCGTGATCCCCGCACGTTCCAGCGCCTCGCCTACCGTGCCTGCGAGCATCCTTACCTGCGTATCGCCGCCTTCGTCCGAGATCGTTACCATGTTCGCTCTGCGGATGACGATCTCCATATCCTCCTGCAGCTTTGCGGAGAGGGATACTTCGAGAACATCGTTGTCATCCAGCGCGATACCGTTCTTGGAAAGCAGCTCGCCTACGGTCTCTTCCGTAGTATTCGCCTTGATGATGCGGCCCGAGTCGTTGATCGTGGCATTCGTGGAACCCATGTTCATCACAAGCAGCACAACAGCCACACAAACCGCAAGACCTGCGGCAGCAGCGCCCATGATCCCCGCAACGGGAAGCCATGTCGGCGGGATGAACTTTCTGTGCGCACGCTTGGATGTATGCGGACCTCCTGCGATCAGATTATCCGAAACGGGTCTGTGTTTTGTCGCCTGCGCGACGATCCCGCGGGCAGCCTTTGCGCGGCGGTATTTCCCCGTACGTCTTTTGCGCAGGGACTGATGCAGCTTTTCCTGCAGCATCCGCAGCAGCTCCGTGATCGGATTCTCCTCCTTCTTTTTCCCGAAAGAAACTTCTTTCTGTGAGATCGGGGCTCTCTTTACTGTATACAGAACACCGGGGAGTTTTTTACCGGTGTTTTTTCTTCTGTTGATCGGATCCATCAGCAGCCTCCTTTTAGAATACTCCTATTATAATATATTCCCGTATTCTTAGTCAAATTTTGATTATATTGTTAACATTTTGTACATAATCCATACGGTATTTGCTATCTTCCGATGAATGATATATAATAAACAGAGATATTTTATAATCAGGAGATCTTCCGTTCATGACGAAATTATTCCGCAGAACACTCTGTGTCATACTCATATTCATGACAGTCCTGCTGGCGGGCTGTTCCTCCGAGGTCACGCACAACCAGACCGTGATCGAAAAATTCACCGAGGCGCTTTCCGAGCAGGATTTTGCCGCAGCGCATGAATACTTCTGGCCGTATGCGAACCACGAAAGCAGCGAGGTTTTCGAAGAAGAATGCCGATATATCATCGACAAGCTCGGCGTTACCGACATCACGATCGGCAACGTTAATGTTACGGAACAGGGCGAAGAGAGGATACTGGAATACACCTGCGCACTCACAACGACAGAGGCAGGCACCGTGATCTCCGAAGTTTCCGCACACGTCGTCATCGAAGACCGCACCACATACATCGAATACGGACACGAATTCCTCCTCGAGGGCTTCGCGCATGGTTCCGGCATCGTCCGTTCCCTCGCAGAAAGCAAGCGCGGCGAGATCATCACCGCGGACGGCAAGGCAGTTGC
>JAZRGP010000325.1:0-3846 GCA_045644225.1 Christensenellaceae bacterium
AAGAAAACAGCGATTTCGGAATACAAAGGCGGGGATCAGTCGATCCGTAAGAAGCTTGTGGATGCGCTCGCGGCGATCGCATTTGCGGACCTTACGGATGCGGCACACATCCGCAGCGATGGTGAGCATGACTATATCGAACATGTCGACAGCGATCTGCTCTCAAAGGAACTTCGCTTTGCGATCAGGACGATCAAGATGACAAAGGAGGGGGTTGTGATCGAACTGTATGACAAAATGAAGGCGCTGGAGCTGCTGGGGAAGTATTTTGGAATATTCGAACGGGAATCGGATCGGGAGGCGCTCATCAGCATTACACCTGAGGAACGCGAGATCCTGAAAAAATATGAGAAAAGGATCGCGGAAAAACGGAACGAGCTGAAAAAAGTACAATGAGAAGATATCTCGACCAGATCACGCGGGAAGAGCTTGATTATTGCAGGGAGAATATCTTCTATTTCATTGAAGAATACTGCAGGATCGAGGATAAGGACCGCCCCGGGCTGGTGATCCCGTTTCAGTTGTGGGAAGGGCAGAAGGAGGCGGTGCGGAGCATTCTTTCGCATCGCTTCAATATTATCCTGAAGGCACGTCAGCTGGGGATGTCCTGGCTGACGCTTGCGATCGCGCTGCATACGCTGATGTTCCACGAAGGAAGCACGGTCGCGGCGCTCTCAAGGACGCAGAACGAGGCGCAGGAGCTCGTCCGCAGGATACGGTCGATGTGCGTGGAAATGAGGGAGTTTATCTCCGTGAAAAAAGGAGAAAAGCCGTATTACATGGAAAGCACGCAGATGAGCATGACGCTCTGCCCGAAGGAGGGAAGAGAGAGCGTTTTTCAGGCGTATACGGGCAGCCCTGCGGCGGCTCGATCCTTTACGGCAAACCTCATTATTTTCGATGAATGGGCCTATCAGCAGAATGCGGAGGAGATCTGGATATCGGGTCTGCCGACGGTCAACCGTCCGAATGGCGGCAAGGTGATCGGGCTTTCGACGATGCAGCGCGGAACATTGTTTGAAGATATCTGGAACCGCGGTGAAAAATTCAACCATGTCTTTTTGCCATGGACGACGGATCCCAAGCGCACGGCACAGTGGTATGAAGATACCTTTAAGCTGATGGGAGAGGAGATCTATCGGGAGTATCCTGCGACACCCGATGAGGCGATGCGGGCGCCGGGAGGAGCGTTCTTCTCGGAATTCCGAAGGCATATCCACGTTACCGAGCCTTTCGATATCCCTGCACACTGGCGGAGATATCATGCGATCGACTACGGGCTGGATATGCTCGCGTCGCTATGGGCAGCGGTGGATGACGAAGGGAATGTGTATGTCTATCGGGAGGTATACGAGAGCGGGCTGATCGTTCCCGAGGCATGCAAGAGAATGCACGCAGCGGAGAAGAACGATGAGGTACACGTGCGGTATGCGCCGCCTGATCTTTTCGGTCGGTCGAGCGAGACGGGCAGAACGCGTTCGGAAGCATTTGCCGAAGGTGGATTTTCTTTCGCGAAGGCTTCTGCGGACAGAAAGGCAGGCTGGAGCAATCTGAAAGACTGGCTGAGAGTATATACGGACGCAGAGGGCAGGGAAACAGCGCGGCTGAAGATATTCTCCTGCTGCGAGAACCTCATCCGCACGCTTTCCGCGATCCCTCGGGATAAAAAGATCCCCGATGACTGTGCGACAGAGCCGCACGAGCTGACGCATGCGCCTGATGCGCTCCGATACCTTATGATACAGCGACCCATCCCGGGAGCAGCGCCTGACCGCGCATCGGGCAGATGGTATGACGAGGTGCAGAATATGCTGGATTATACATAATCATAGATTTTTGAACGGTTTTGTTGTATAATGTCAGTATACGAACTCAACGGAGGAAAACAGATGGATGCGAAGAGAAGCATAGGATGGCATATTGTGGGAATGATCCTTGCGTTTTTGCTGCTGATCATGTCGGTCGTGACATTTACATTGGGAGTCTATGCGTTTGAAACCGCGGATTATCCTGCAGTTGGCGGATACGCACTGTATGCTGTTCAGGACGATGCGATCGTTCCTTCGGGAGCTGCGCTGGTCGCAGAGACTGCTGCGCCGCTCGAGCGCGGTGTTCCCGTTGCGTATATGGATGCGGAAGCCGAGCATATCTGTGTAAAATATTATTACGGCGAGGAAGACGGAAAGGTCATTCTGACAGATGCGTTTTCCGAGAATGTTACGGAGGTCAGCCCTGATGCATTGCGCGGAGCTGCCGTCAGTACGGTGCGCTACCTCGGCGCGTTCCTCAACGGTGCATGCTCTCTCGCAGGCGTTTGCATCAGCCTCGGCATCTCCATCGTGCTTGCATTTGTGATCGGGATTATCTGTGCTGCAGCGGTCCGCCGCGCACGTTATAACCGCACACTTCCGCAGGAAGAAGCCATAGAGGCGATCGCTGCGGAAGCAGAAGCACCGGCGGAAACACAGGAAGAGGTCGTCGAGGAACTCAAAATCACGGACAATATTTCCATGAAGCGGCTTGCCGCAGATGAGAACGGCAGGATCAAATTCCTGTTTTACGGAACGGTCACGAACATACTGAAGCTGGCGCAGCTGATCCGTACGCTTGCCGAAAAAATGCAGGTGGATTCGGTTACGGTAGAGGAGCGGTATGATGACTACTGCGGGCTCAGCGTTGAGCTCGACGAAAAGGATCTTCCGCTGATCCGATCCATCATCGGGCTGCTCAGCGAACGGGAAGAACAGAAGCCCATGCTCTACATGACGGATGATTCCGCGGAGGAGCAGGAACCCGAGAAAAACGAATAAAATAAAAAAACCGCTGTCAGGATAGCCTTTCAGCGGTGTTTTTTTATTTATATCATGAGTTGGAACGCATCGTGTACGTTTCGCACGATCACCTGCTCGTGACCGGGTTCGTATTCGCCGTCGAGGGTCCATGTCATAGAAGGATCGGCATGGATCGTCGCCTGATCTGTGCTGAAGAACGTGATCATTTTGCTGCTGAAGTTTCTGGTCTGCAGGGCGATGATGCATTCGTTCAGCTCGATGATGTTTTTTGGTGCGCGGATCAGCAGAATCTCCAGCAGACCGTCGTTCATGTCTACTGTATCGGAATTCAGAGTAAGGACTCCGCCGACGGATGTGGAGTTGGAGATCGCACCGAAGATGTAGTCATCCTCGTAGATCTCTCCGTTTGCCTCGATGCGCAGATGCTCGGGATGGATGGAAGGGAGGTCCTTGATCCCTTCGAGGATATACGCGATATACCCCAGTGCATTCTTGACATTCTGCGGTGTGGAATAGGATGTCTTGGTAAAGGCGCCGAAGGATGCGACATAGGTGAAATAGCGGTCGCCGAAAAGCCCCGTGTCATATTTCTGCGGAGAGCCGTTCGCGATCGCACGGGCAGCCTTCAGGATGTTCTTGGGCAGCTTTAGGGAGTTTGCAAAGTCGTTCGTGCTTCCCGAGGGGATATAGCCGATCGGAAGATCCCTGCCGCACTGCATTACGCCGGAGATGATCTCATTGAACGTACCGTCGCCGCCGATGCACACGACAAGATCGCATTCGTCGGATCTCTCCATAACGATGCGCGATCCGTCTCCGTGCTTTGCGGTGGTGTATACCATACATTCCCAGCCGTCAGCATTGAAGATCGATACGATATCCGTCAGATATTTGTTGGCGCGTCTCGTGCCTGAATGCGGGTTTATGATCAGCAAAAGCCGTTTTTCCATATTAACCTCCGCGCAGATCAATAGTCTGTATAAGTAGTTTACTCTTCCCGCATTGGAATCTCAAGGCGAAAAGAGAGAACAAATATATCAAAAATTTATAAAAC
>JAZRGP010000326.1:0-4972 GCA_045644225.1 Christensenellaceae bacterium
ACGGGAAAGCCCGCCGTCACCGTTGGCGCAGGCACGATCGGCCTGATGACGATCTCGGTGCTGAAGGCCCGCGGTGCAGCCTGCATCATCATGGCAGGCCGACATGAAAACCGCCTCAATGCCGCAAAGGCTCTGGGCGCAGACCACGTCATCGATACTGCGAAATACGATACCGTCGAAGAAGTCCTGCGGCTGACGAACGGCATCGGTGCGGATGTATCCTTCGATGCGGTAGGCTTGGGACGAGCAGTAGACGACGTCATGGCTTGCCTGCATAAGGAAGGCACGGCTGTATGGATGGGCATCGCCGATAAGACCATCGAGCTGGATATGCAGCGCGTCGTAACAGGCGGACTTCAGATCCACGGTGCATTCACCTATACCAACAGCAGCTTCGAGAAGACCGTCCGCGAATATTCTTCCATGAACATCCCCGCGGATATTCTCATCAACAAAACCATCGCTCTCGACGAGGCTCCCGAAACCTTCGCGAACCTCGCGAGTAAAAAAGACAAATCCATCAAAACCATCATCGTCTTTGATTAAGGAGGCAAAAAAATTATGAAAGCAGTGGTTTATAAAGGACCCCGTCAGCTGGCAGTGGAAGATATCCCGATGCCCGAAGTGCTCCCGGGACACGCTCTCATCAGAATTAAGGCAAGCGGTATCTGCGGATCCGATATCCACGGTTACCTCGGTACAACAGGCCGCAGAAACCCCGGCGTCGTTATGGGTCATGAATTCAGCGGTGAAGTCGTTGAAGTCGCTCCCGACGTAACGGATTTCGTTCCCGGCGACAGAGTCGTTGTTGAACCCACCATCAACTGCGAAAAGTGCCGTTTCTGCCAGACAGGCAGAACACAGTACTGCACAGACAAGGGCTTCCTCGGCGTATTCAGCGTCAACGGCGGCTTCGCGGAATATGTTTCCGTCCCCGCAAGACTGCTCTTCCGTCTTCCCGATGACATGAGCTTCGAAGAAGGCGCACTCATCGAGCCCACAGCAGTTGCAAAGTGCGGCGTTGAAATGGTCAAGGATTACGAAGGCAAGACCGTCGTTATCGTCGGTGCAGGCACGATCGGCCTGCTGGTCCTCTCCGTTCTCAAGTCCAAGAACCCCGCATGCATCATCGTCACAGACCTCAGCGAAAACCGCCTCAAGGCTGCTAAGGAACTCGGTGCGGACTATGTCCTCAACCCCAAGAGCTGCGACGTCATCGCAGAAGTTATGAACCTTACAGACGGTATCGGCGCAGACGTTTCCATCGAATGCGTAGGTCTCGGCAAATCCGTCGATACAGCAATGTCCGTTCTTCATAAGGAAGGCGCGGCAGTATGGATCGGCAACTCCGCAAAGGAGATCACTCTCGATATGCAGCGCGTCGTAACAGGCGGCTTAAGCGTATACGGCACATACACATACTCTCACGAAGATTTCGGCAAGACGCTGTATGAATACAAGGCGATGGGCATCCCCACAGACCGCATCATCAGCCGTACCCTCACTCCCGAGGAAGCACCCGAAGTCATCGAAGATCTCGCAAACGGCAACGACACAGTCATCAAGACAGTCATCGTATTTTAAGGAGGATTATTTACAATGATTACTGCAGAACAACTCGCTTTCATCGAAAAGAGCGCTGCGCACACAAGATACAACATCATCAAGATGATCGGCGCAGGCAATAAAGGTCACTTCGGCGGCTCCCTCTCCTGCACGGATATCGTCAGCACGCTTTATTTCTACAAGATGAACTATGATCCCAAGAACCCTAAGTGGGAAGGCCGCGACCGTTTCATCATGAGTAAGGGTCACGCAGCTTACACACAGTACTGCGCACTCGCAGTTCTCGGCGTTATCGAAGACGAAGAACTCTGGAACGCTAAGAAGGTCGGCGCAATGCTTCAGGGTCACCCCGATATGATCAAGACACCCGGTATCGAATGCAACACAGGTTCCCTCGGTCAGGGCATCTCTCAGGCATGCGGCATGGCTGCAGGTCTTAAGCTGGATGGCTCCGATTCCAAGGTATACGTTGTCCTCGGCGACGGTGAAATGGCAGAAGGTCAGGTATGGGAAGCTGCAATGTCCGCATACAACTTCCACCTCGATAACCTCGTAGTCGTTCTCGACAGCAACAAGCTCGGTTCTCAGGGCTTCTGGAAAGACCGCTTCGATTACGGCGATATCCCCGCAAAGTGGGCATCCTTCGGCTGGGATGTATACGAATGCGACGGTCACGATCCCAAGGCACTCGCAGAAACACTTGATAAGACCGACGAAAAGAACGGCAGACCCAAGTTCATCTGCGCACACACCATCAAGGGCAAGGGTCTCTCCTTTGCAGAAAACGTTATCTCTTTCCATAACGGCTCGATGACACAGCAGCAGGTAGACGATGCTCTCGCAGAACTCGCTGCAAAAATGGCATAACAGGAGGTTCCCGATCATGAAAAAAGAAGGTTTAAGACAGGCTTACGGCGAACAGGTCGTCGAACTTGCAAAAACAAATAAAAACATCGTTTCTCTGGAAGCTGACCTCGGCGGCTCCACATTCAGTAATCTCATGGAAAAGGCTTTCCCGGAAAGACACTTCGAAATGAGCATCGCAGAACAGAACATGACTTCCTTTGCGGCTGGTCTCAGCCTCACAGGCAAGATCCCCTTCACAAACTCTTTCGCAATGTTCGCATGCGGCAGATGCTTCGAACAGATCCGTCAGAGCCTTGGTACAGCTCACCTCAACGTTAAGGTAATCGGCTCCTCCAGCGGTCTCTCCGACTTCGGCGACGGCGCAACACACCAGTGCATCGAAGACGTTGCTCTTATGCGCACCATCCCCGGCATGGTCGTTATCGAACCCTGCGACGCAAACCAGACTCGCGCAGCAGTAAAGGCGATCACAGAATATGTCGGTCCCGTTTACATGCGAATCAACCGCGCTGACCTCCCGAACATCACTCCCGCTGACCAGCCCTTCGAGATCGGTAAGGCTTATGAAATGAAGGCAGGTACCGATGCAGTTATCTACACAATGGGCGTAACAACATCCATCGCACTCGAAGCTGCGGAAGAACTCGAAAAGGAAGGTATCTCCCTGAAAGTTGTCAACGTCAGCACGCTGAAACCCCTTGAAAACGAGGAAATTTTGCGTTATGCTAAAGACGTTAAGGCGATCGTAACATTCGAAGAACACTCCATCATCGGCGGTCTTAACAGCATCGTTTGCCAGGCAGTTGCAGGCAAGTTCTGCGGCCCCATCACAGGCATTGCGATCCCCGACAGATTCGGTTTCTCCACAAAGAGCTATCAGGAACTTATGGACTTCTTCGGTCTCAACAAAGAGAACGTTATCGCTAAGGTCAAGGAAGCTCTCGGCAAATAATCTTACACACTACTTCTCTCCCATAAATACAGGCGCATCCCTCCCCGCAAACGCGCCGGCAGACGGTCGAATCAGCGACCGTCTGTTTTTTTTGCAAACTTTTATAACTACCGTCTTTTCGGGTTTCTCATCAATTTGTACGCAAAACAAAAAAGATATCGTCTGAAAACTGCGATATCTTTTTAAAATACTCATATTTCTGTTGGGTGCAGGGGCATTGCTCCTGCCTCGAAGTTCCCTAAGCAAAATCACTCACTGAGATTCCCCATTGCCTTTGCACGGAGCTGACCGCATGCACCGTCGATATCCTGACCGAGCGTGCGTCGGACCGTCGCGCTGAGCCCCTCTTTCTCCAGCTTCTTTGCAAAAGCATGGACTGCCGCGACCGTCGGCGCCTTATAAGGCGCTCCCTCAACGTGGTTATAAGGAATGAGGTTGATATGGCTGATGAGGCCCTTTGTGAGCAGTTTCAGCTCGCGTACGTCCTCATCCAAATTGTTGAAATCATCGATCAGCAGATATTCGAATATCACGCGTCTGCCGGTCTTGTCCTGATATTCCCGCATCGCTTCGAGAACCTCTTTTAACGAGAATCTGTTCGCGATGGGCATGATCTCCTTGCGCTTATGCTCAAATGCACTGTGCATGGAGAGGCAGAGCGTAACGGGAAGTCCCTCTTCCGTAAACTTGCGGATGCCTTCGGGCAGACCGCAGGTCGAGATCGAAATGTTCCGTGCGCTGATGCCAAGTCCCTCGGGCGCATGCATGAGTTTGACCGCCTTGACGGAATTCGCATAGTTATGGAACGGCTCACCCGTACCCATCATAACGACGTTCGTGATGTTTCTGCCGCTGCCTTCGTCCGCATTCACCGCGATCACCTGCGAAAGGATCTCTCCCGCGGTAAGATGTCGGATCAGCCCGCCGAGCGTGGACGCACAGAATCTGCAGCCCATCGCACAGCCTGCCTGCGAGGAAATGCAGATCGTGTTGCCGTGCTCATAGCGCATCAACACGCTTTCCACGAGGTTTCCGTCCTGCATTCTGAGCAGATATTTTTTTGTTCCGTCCGAGGATACCTGCACGCGGACGATCTCCGCAAAACCCTCGGTATATGTTTCTTTCAGCTTTTCGCGAAGCTTGAGTGAGAGGTTCGTCATACCGTCGAAGCCCACGCCCGCAGTCAGCCATCCGTAGATCTGCTTTGCACGGAATGCGGGTTCGCCAATGGTCTTGATCTCCTCTTTCAGTTCTTCCAGCGAAAAATCCAGTAATGCTTTTTTCATTATTTTTTGCGCTCCAGTGCCGCGATAAAGAATCCGTCGATGCCGTCGATATGCGGGAAAAGCTGCAGCCTGCCGCCGCGGATGCGTTCCTTCGGCACATTCGGCAGCGCTTCGGAAAGATCCTTCTCCACAAACTGCGGATGGCGCTTCAGGAAGTCGTCCACATTCCCGTCATTCTCATGCACGTTGATCGTGCAGGTCGAGTATACGAGCGTGCCGCCGGGTTTGGCGTAACAAGTCGGATCGTAGCCATGGCGTTCTGTGAGCCAAGGAGGTGGGTTGACCTGTTGTCTTCCTAAGA
>JAZRGP010000327.1:0-2399 GCA_045644225.1 Christensenellaceae bacterium
GACGAGCTACCAACTGCTCTACTCCGCGTCGACATTTATATATATTAGCAGAAGTCATTAAGTATGTCAACACTTTTTTTATTATTTTCAAAAAATAATTGGATTAAACATTTTTTGAAAAAATCGATATAAAATTCATGCTTTATTTTATTTTTACGTATTGGCAGATCTTTTTATACCCGCTATAATAGAATTATGCAAAGAAACTCTATCGGTTGTATAATGTGGGGAAAAACTCCACGATATATCGTTATGATACTTTTGTGTATCATGTTTTGCTGTACGGCTTGCGGACAGGCAAAAAGATACGACGAGGTCAATACGGATGTTGTCGCGGCGGTCAACGGGGAATTTATCCATAAAGATGACCTGAAGGTCGAGGACAGACCGTATTTTGACGGGACTCGTGAACTCTCGCTGCAGGAGGTCTATGACGAAGAACTCGACGCAGTGATCGAGAATATCATCCGAAAGCAGCAGGCAGAGCAGAGGGGCTTCTTCAAACTCACCGCAGAGGAGCGGCAGCAGGTGAATTTCTCGGTATCCGAGGAGATCAGCGGCCGTTATCAGTATTTCTATGAACTTGCGGCAGAGGAGCATCCCGATGCGGCGGCAGAGGAACTCAGCGGATATGCGAAGGAAGCTGTCGCGGAATATGTCGCGGAGAGCGGAGAGACGGACGAGTATCTGCAGGAATATTTTACCGAGCAGCTGGCTTACGACAAGCTCTATGAAGAAGTTACCGCAGATGCGGAAGTGAGCGAAGAGCGAATCCGAGCGCTCTATACGGAATATGTTGCGGAAGACCGCGAAAGATACACCGCGAACCCCGAATATTTTGAATCCGACAAAACGACCAATGCGGTCTACTATAATCTCGGCGGCTATCGGTATGTCAAGCATATCCTCGTATCCTCCCGTGATCTCGCAGAGGAGATCCTCGTGAGAACGGCATCGGAGGATTTCGAGGCGCTGATAGAGGAATACAGCGAGGATGCCGCAGCGGCAGAGTATATCCACGGATTTGCGGTCGGGAAGGATTCTTCGCTTTATATCGACGGTTTTGCGGAAGCAGCGCTGGCGCTGGAGCAGCCGGGAGATATCTCCGACGTGATCGAACTGGAAGACGGATTCCATATTATTAAATATATGAAAGAGATCCCCGAAGGCGCGGAGCCTTATGAAGATGTTCGCGGGGAGCTCGAGGCAGCTGCATTATCTACGGAAAGATCCCTGATCTATGCTGAGCAGATCGCAAGATGGCGCGAGCAGGCTGATATCGTTATCTTCAAGGAGGTATACGAGTCACTGTTTGCGGGCAAAGATTAAAGGGTGACAATAAAAATCAGGAGGTATGACTATGGCAAGACGAACAAACCTGGGTGTAACGCGACCGCTCGCGTTTATTCTCATCTATATTTTCCAGCTGATCGGCGGGATCGTCTTCCTCATTTCCGACGGCAACGACCGTGAGATCCGCTATCATGCACGGATGTCCTGCTACCTCTGCATTACGCAGATCATCGCGGCAGTGCTGCTGAGCCTGCTGGGATCGATCCCGTTTATCGGATGGATCTTCAAGATCGCGCTCTGGCTGGTATCCATCGCGTATGTCGGCATTATGCTGATCTCCATGTTCCGTGCGCTGAACGGCTCTGAGATGCGTCTGCCGTTTTATCATAATCTCGCATCCAAAAACCTGTAATTTGCGTTTTTTCACGAAAAAGGCTTGCATTACTGCCTGAAATAATGGCATAATGATTAGTGCGTGCTTTGCATGCAGAAAACTTGATATTTTAGAGGAAGTAATATGGCACTTTACGAACAATGGACAAACCGCTGCGAAGCAGCAAACTACTCTGCAGAGATGCAGGCGGCTTACTGGAACGAATATTTCAATGCGGAAACGCAGAATTATAAAAAGATCCTTGCGAACAGCGACAAGCTTTATGAAGGCACACTTGCTGAGCTCGCAAAGGAATTTGACATGGAACCCGTTGTTTTCTGCGGTTTCATCGACGGCATCAACTCCAGCCTTGTTGCGGAATACGATCTCGATACACTCGAGGAAGATTCTGCAGTTGCACTGAAGGTCGATTTCGAAAAGCTTTACTACAACATGCTCGACGCAAAGGCAAAGTGGCTCTATGAACTCGGCGAATGGGAAGGCGTTCTCTCCGTTGAAAAGCGCAAAGAGATCACAAAGACATGGCGCCTTGACCACCAGGCTGTCAGCGAAAAGACCGTCGGCAGAAACGATCCCTGCCCCTGCGGCAGCGGCAAGAAGTACAAGAAGTGCTGCGGCAAATAATCTTGGTTAAAAAACTATTTTTCTTTTTCTGGGACAAATCCTTTTTTCGGTTTCTGTTTGTCTCGGGTGAGAATACGGTCGTGGGTTA
>JAZRGP010000328.1:0-7757 GCA_045644225.1 Christensenellaceae bacterium
AGCACGATTGCTATAATTTTAATTATTTTATTCACGATTATGCCTCCGTAAACGCATACTAATCCATTATCCAAACTAGTATATCACCATATGAAGATTCTTTTCAATGATTTTTTTGCGATAATTGTAAATTTTTTGCGATCATATCATAATCAGGATCTTCCGCAGAAGGCTTTTCAGTTTTTCCCATATTTCCGCATCAAATCTGCCCATTTCAAACAGCTCCGTCCCGTCGTATCTCCCTGCCTCGATGAGCAGGCATGGCCGCCCGAGCGCATCGCGAAACCAATTTTCAAAGCCTGCGGCAAAAACCGCGGGGTCGGACGAAGGCGGCAGGATGCGGTAGCCGCTCTCCTCCGCGATTGCTTCGGCAAAGCGCAGACTCTCCTCCGCGAGCGACGGAGTATGCGTATCGGCATAATATATCTCCTCGCCTTTGGTATGAAACGTCAGCGCAAGCGCAGGGACGAGCCTCCGCGAGAGCTCCATCATCGCACGCACCTCGGGCTCGGATGCCGCATGAGGTCCGTTATACATCTCGGAAGACGGCACATCCGCAGCGATGCGTTTCTCCTCCCAGAGGCAGGGATAATTCCGATTGAGGTCCACTCCTCTGCCATTTGCCTTCCAGGAGGAGTATGTCCCGCTGAGCCTCGGCATGGATTCGATGTACACATCTCCGCGCGGTCCGTAAAGGCAGATCTCAACGCCATCCGGATCGAGCATCGGCAGGAACACGACCCGAACGCGGCGCATCAGTGCTTCGTCATAATTTTGCAGAAGATCCTCGCAGTATTTCATCAGCAGGATGGACGTGACATACTCGCGGGCATGGTGCGTACCCACAGCGAGCAGAGTCCGCTCTCCCCGACCGACGGTCAGATACCATAGCTCCCTGCCCTGCACCGACTTCCCTGCCGAGGAAACCTCCAGCATGGGATACTGCGATCTCAGCGCAAAGATGTCCTCCGTCAGTTTTTTATGGTCATAATATTTTTCCGCACGGATCATATTGCCTCCGAAGGCGGTTTCTGATTGAATCGTCCGCCGCCGCATGATACTATAATATATATTATATTGTAAAAACGAGGATTTATTATGCTGCGGATCACTCTTCCCGAAAGCGTCCAATATGTCATCAGCCGCCTTGCCGAAGCGGGATACACTGCTTATGCAGTAGGCGGATGCGTGCGCGATCATCTCCTCGGCAGTCAGCCGAAGGACTATGACGTGACGACCATAGCCCTGCCCGAGCAGACCATGGAGGTCTTCCGCGGACATCGGCTCATCGAAACGGGATTGAAGCACGGCACGGTCACCGTACTGATCGACGGAGAACCCATCGAGATCACGACCTATCGCGTGGACGTCGGATATTCCGACAACCGCCACCCCGATGCGGTCTGCTTTACGCGGAACTTCCGCGAGGATGCCGCACGCAGAGACTTCACCATGAACGCGATCGGCTATAACGATGCCGACGGACTTTGCGATCCCTTCGGCGGACAGGCGGATATCGCCGCAAAGCTGATCCGCGCCGTAGGCGATGCGGAGACAAGATTCCGCGAAGATGCCCTGCGCATCCTCAGGGCGCTGCGGTTCTCCTCCGTTCTGGATTTCGCGATCGAAGAAAACACGAAAAAAGCGATCTTCGCATGCAAAGACCTGCTCAAAAACATCAGCGCAGAGCGCATCGCAACGGAGCTGATCAAGCTGCTCTGCGGAAAGGCATCCCGCAGGATCCTCATGGAATATGCCGAGGTCCTCGGCACCGTCATCCCCGAGCTTCTGCCCATGATCGGCATGGATCAGAAGAACCCTCACCATATCTACACCGTGCTCGAGCATTCCGCTGCGGCTGTGGAAAGCATCCCCGCTGAGCCCGCTCTGCGCCTTGCCGCATTGCTGCACGATATCGGCAAGCCTGCATGTTTCTTCACGGATGAAGAAGGCATCGGGCATTTCCACGGTCATCCCGCGGTCAGCGCAGACATGGCGGATACCATCCTCTCCCGCCTGAAGCTGGATACCGCGACGAAAGAACGCGTGGTCACGCTCGTCAAGCATCACGACATCATGATCGAAAACACGGAAAAATCCGTGAAGCGCAACCTCAACCGACTCTCTCCCGAGGTGTTCTTTCAGTTGCTCGATCTGAAGCGCGCAGACTGCCGCGCACAGCACCCCGACTATGCCTTCCGCCTGCCGTATTACGACGAACTGCAGACTCTTGCCGAGCGCATCCTCGAGGAAAAGCAGTGCTTCTCGCTCAAGGACCTCGCCGTCAACGGCAGAGACCTCATCGCACTCGGCTATAAAGGAAAGGAGATCGGCATCGCACTCGACAGCCTTCTCGAAAAGGTCATCGGCGGAGAACTCCCGAACGAAAAAGACACTCTGCTGAAAAGCCTCTGAGAAACGCGGTAAGTTTACAGCCTATTCATATTCATTTGATATAATGGAGATATAGGAGGGAAAATTATGAAACGAATCGTATTTTTCATCATCGTTATCATCTTTTCGATCTGCATGATGACGGGGTGCCAAAAAGAAGCGCCCACTGAGTCTTCCGTAAAAGAAGAAGATCCGCAGAGCGAATCCGAGCCTGCCGAGGAGCTTTCTCATGAGGAGCGCATCGCAAGAGAAGCAAGGGAAATCATCCCCACAGAGCTTAGCTTCGATGTTTCCGACTATCCTCTGCTTGATAATCCTCCCTCGCTTGAGGAAGTTCTCGAAGAGGATTTTCCCGCGGAGTTTGTTTTCCGTGAAGAAGAATGGACTTTTACCGAGGAAATCGAAGGACAGAAATTATATACCAATAACAAAAATCAGCATCTTACGCTCAGCAGCGACGGCGCATATCTGACCAGCGGAGAGGCTGACGTCTTTGAGCGAACAAAAGCAGACTATGACAGTACAGGAAAACTGACATACTTCATGTCAGAGGACTGCCATTATTTTATAGGGTTATATAGCGGACCGGATGCATCCGGAGAAAACGAGATCGAAACTACCAGCACACATATTATCATTTACGATAATCCCCGTTATGAATATAGCATTATCGGAAAAGACGAATTGCTCTCCACATGGGTGACCGTGACGGAGAAGAAAGACGGTGCAGAGATCGAGCGCCGATTCATCTACGACCACACAACGCAAAGCCTGCAGGAGTGCGATATCTGGTATACAAAAGGCGGGATCGAACCCTATGAAATCAAAGGCAGTTACCGCGGCGACGGAAAACTCTGCGAAGTTGTTTATATTCGCATGGACGAGAATTATGTTTATCGATATGACGAAAACTTTCAGTTTATCGAAAAAGATTTAGCAGTTTACGAATAAGCTGACGAGGAATATTTTTGGGAGGGAAAATATGAAACGGATCTTACTTATCATCGCAATTATTACAATTCTCTTTTCGCTATGCGCCTGCGGCGCAGGGAAAAATCCCTCGGAAACAGAAATGAAGAAACTCATCCCGCAGGAGATAACGATCGACCTTGCGGATTATCCGCTGCTGCATGAGGCACCGCCGACTGTCGATGAGATCCACGGCGATACGCCCCGCACGTTCGTCTTTGACGAGAGCGAATGGACACCGACGGAAAGTGAATATGAGGAATACGGATATAAAGTATACAGCGGTGCAGACGGAACAACACTGATGCATCTTGCCGAAGCAGATTATTATCAGATCACCCGCGGAACAATGAACCCCGATACCTCCGTTTCCGAGGACTTTTTATGGATCGATTATGACGAAAACGGAAATCTGACAAGCTACAGCGACCACAAATACAGCTGCTATATCGGCAGCGAATCGACATCCACATACGAAGGCGATGAGTTGGTGGAGACTGAGTCATTCAGCTATTATGACATCGAGGTTCGGGCTGAAGATCAGTGTTCCTACCGCTACAGCATCGACCCGAAAACAACGCAGATCACTCAGATTCAGGCAGAACAGAGAAACGTCGACGATCCCGATCACTATGACTATCTGTCATTCTGTTACGACCCCGAAAGCGAAGAGATCAGCTATATCACAAAAACTGTCAGTACCCGCGATGGGAATTATCTCTGCGAATACAAATCGGACGGATCATTAAACGAGTTCACCTATTACCCCAACGAGTATATGGCAGTCTGCTATATCTACGACGCAGACTACAAGCTGATAAAAAAAGAAAACTTAGGCTGATAAAAGGAGAAAACCATGAAACGAATTATTGTTCTGATCGCGGTGCTTCTGTTGATGGCGTGTGTTTTCAGCGGGTGTGCCGACGCCCAAGAGTCAAAATTCCCCACGACTGAGGAAGTGCGCGAGATCATCCCGAGCAGGGCAAATCTCAGCCTGCAGAAATATCCGATGCTCAATATGCCCATGCTTTCGGCTGAGGAGTATCTCGCAACACTCCCCGAGGAATATCTTACATTCCGGTTCAAAGCGGAGGATTGGACCGAAGATACCGCTATGACGAAATATTATGAAGATGTCTACAGCAAAAATCTCATCACATCATTTATCGCCGATAAGGTCGAGGAAAAGATCGAGTCTTATGACTTCATAAACCCCGTATACATCCCGTCGGACGGTTCGAAGGAAAAGCTGCTCACGGTCTACGAAGACAATTCCTGCGATCTCAGCATCGGCCTGCTGAGCGACGACGGAGAAGGAAACCGCACATACCGCGAACATTGCTGTTACGGCAAGGACGGCAAGCTTCAGTATTATTACAATACCGAGACGGAATTTTTGCTGGATATCACGATGCATCCCGACGAACATCAGATCGGTGTTCTGTACGAAGACATTTATTATGAATACCACCTTGAATTCGACAGACTCGATCACGTCAACGCAACGCAATGGCCGCTCATGGATTACGATGCAGAGGTCTCCGAAGGTTTTCGCCTCACCTTCTATCCGCAGGCGCAGGCTTACCGCGATGTCTGCTATGAATACTGCGTCGATACCGAAGAGGAATATTACTATTACATAGCTTACTACACAAGCGAAGGCGAACTTGAGAGCATCAACTATTACAACGACAACATCAGCGCAGCCTATGACAAGGATTATCAGCTGATCGAAGAAGAATCCAGCGAATTCACTATCTTCGATTATCTGAAAGACCTGTATTTTTAAAGGAGCATCCATGCACCCATTCTTTCACATCTTCGGAACGGAAATATCATCTTATGCCGCGATGGCGCTCGTCGGGCTTGTCGCGGGGCTTTGCCTCGGTGAATATACCCGCCGCCACATCGGACTGAGCCGCGGCGGACTGTTGTCATTCACGCTTTTCTGCATCATCGGTGCGATCGTCGGCGCGAAGCTCCTCTATATGATCGTGGAATGGGAGCGCACGGTGACCGACTTAAAGGGAGTGCTCCTCGGCGGCGGATTCGTCTTTTACGGCGGACTGCTGATGAGCTTCTTTACGGCATGGCTCTGGTGCAGAAAAACGCACACGCCCATGCTGCCCATGCTGGACATCTTCTTCCCCGGTGTGACGCTCTTCCATGCGTTCGGTCGAATCGGTTGCTTCCTTGCGGGATGCTGCTACGGCGCAGAGACGACCTCCGCACTCGGAGTGATCTATCCCGAAGGCGGTTATGCTCCTGCAGGGATTCCGCTGCTGCCCGTTCAGCTCTTCGAGGCGGCTTTCCTGCTGATCCTGACCGTCATCCTGCTGACCGTGCTGAAGCGCTCGAAAACAGGCGGAACGACCTTCTCGGTATACCTCGGTGCATATGCGATTTGGCGGTTCATGATCGAATTCTTCCGCAATGACCCGCGCGGAGCGGTGTTCGGATTATCCACAAGCCAGCTGATCAGCATTTTGCTGCTGCTCGCAGGCATCGTGCTCCACAGACGTTCCCGCGAGACACAGACCGCTCTTGATAAAAACACATAAGACCTCAGAACTTTGGCGCACCGAACGATCGGTGTGCTTTTGTTTTCCGTGATTTCGCGGCAAGCCAAGGTATGAGCGCCCGCCCTGCGCTTTCGCGCAGGGGTCCGCCTACGGCGGGCAGTTCTGCCGAAGGCAGAACGCGGGCCCGCGCGTCTGTTGGAATTCTCACAAAAAAGGGATATAATGAACAATATAAATTATAAAAGCCACAGGAGCATTATGGAAAAGCTGATCTCTATCATCGTCCCCTGCTATAACGAGCAGGAGGTCATCCGCATGACTCACGAGCGCCTCGCAAAGCTCGAGCTTGGCGGATACCGCCGCGAGATCGTCTATATCGACGACGGCAGCCGTGACGATACGCTCAATATTTTAAATGAAATCGCCGCATCCGACGATACCGTAAAGGTCCTCGCATTCTCCCGAAACTTCGGTCACCAGACCGCAGTCACCGCAGGCACAGATGCCGCAGAAGGCGACGCACTCGTCATCATCGATGCCGACCTGCAGGACCCTCCCGAAGTCATCCCGCAGATGCTCGCAAAATGGGAAGAAGGCTATGAAGTCGTTTACGGCAAGCGCACCCACCGCGACGGCGAGACCGCATTCAAGAAGTTCACCGCATGGGGCTATTACCGCTTTCTGCAGGCGATGGGCGGAGATTACATCCCCAAGGATACGGGAGACTTCCGCCTGATCGATAAAAAGGTCGCGGACGTCCTCAGAAACGACATGCGCGAGCACAACCGCTTCCTGCGCGGCATGACCGCATGGGCAGGCTTCTCGCAGTGTCCCGTGGAATATGAACGCGACGCTCGTGCTGCGGGCGAAACCAAATATACCCTGAAAAAGATGCTCAAACTCGCGGCAGACGGCATCACCGCCTTCTCCGCAAAGCCGCTCATGCTGCCGATGTACTTAGGCGCAGCAGTCATCCCGCTGTCGCTCGTTTACCTCATCGTTTCGGTGATCCTCGCAGCAATGGATATGATGAACGCGCTGCATGCTGTTCTCGCGGGTGTATTCCTGCTGATCGGCATGATCCTGCTCTTCATGGGCATCATTGGGATGTACCTTGCCCGCATCTACGACGAGGCAAAGGGCAGACCCGAATATATCCTGAAAAATACTGAAAGGAAGTAATATAAAAATGACAGATCCGAGATTGACACAGCTGGCTGACAACCTTGTAAACTATTCCTGCAGAGTTCAGCCCGGCGAAAGAGTACTGATCGAAATGTTCGACTGCGAAGACATCCTCGCAGAAGAGCTCATCAAGGCAGTTTACCGTGCAGGCGGCGTTCCCTTTGTTGACGTCATCCGCACAAAAGTCCAGCGCGAGTGGCTCATGGGCCTCACGAAGGAGCAGGCTGAGCTGCAGACAAAGTGGGACCTCGCACGCATGGAAGACATGGACGCATATATCGCATTCCGCGGCTCGGAAAACTCCATGGAAAACTCCGACGTCCCCACAGAGCAGATGCACTATTATCAGTCCATCTACTCCCATCAGGTCCATTCCGAACTGCGCGTAAAGAACACAAAGTGGGTCGTTCTGCGTTATCCGAATCCCTCCATGGCGCAGCTCTCCGGCAAGAGCACGCGCTCCTTTGAGGACTTCTACTTCAATGTATGCAACCTGGACTACAGCAAGATGAACGAGGCGATGAAACCCCTCATCGCGCTGATGGAGCGCACAGACAAAGTCCGCATCACAGCAAAGGACACCGACATCACTTTCTCCATCAAGGGACAGAAGGCAGTTCCCTGCG
The DNA here is from genome assembly GCA_045644225.1 of Christensenellaceae bacterium. Lineage (GTDB taxonomy): Bacteria > Bacillota > Clostridia > Christensenellales > Christensenellaceae > JAZRGP01. The sequence goes on from JAZRGP010000328.1 coordinate 7,697, forward strand.
CAGGCCACTGCAACATCCCCGACGGCGAAGTATATACCTCTCCCATCCGCGACAGCATCAA
>JAZRGP010000329.1:0-2645 GCA_045644225.1 Christensenellaceae bacterium
CCACTCCGCAAACATCGATAACTTCATGAAGGCATATCCCGATGCGCAGATCGTCTCTTCCGCGAAAGCATTTGTCATGATGAAGAACTTCTTCGGCACAGACTATCCCGAACGCAAAGTAGTCGTCGGCGAAGGCGATACACTCTGCCTCGGCAAGCACACGCTGACTTTCGTTGCTGCTCCCATGGTACACTGGCCTGAGGTTATCGTAACATACGACAGCTATGATAAGGTCCTCTTCTCCGCAGACGGCTTCGGCAAGTTCGGCGCACTGGATGCAGAAGAAGACTGGGCATGCGAAGCTCGCCGCTACTACATCGGCATCGTCGGCAAATACGGCGCTCCCGTTCAGGCGCTGCTCAAGAAGGCTGCTGGCCTCGAGATCGAAAAGATCCTCCCGCTCCACGGCCCCATCCTCACGGAAGACCTCGGTTACTACCTCAATCTCTATAACATCTGGTCCTCCTACGGCGTTGAAAGCGAAGGCGTCATGATCGCATACACATCCGTATACGGCAACACCAAGAAGGCTGCTGAGCTCCTCGCAGCGAAGCTGGAAGAAAAGGGCTGCCCCAAGGTCGTTCTCACAGACCTCGCTCGCAGCGATATGGCTGAAAACGTCGAAGACGCATTCCGCTATGGCAAGCTCGTCCTCGCTACGACGACCTACAATGCAGAGATCTTCCCCTTCATGCGCACCTTCATCGAAGAGCTCACAGAGCGCAACTATCAGAACCGCACGATCGGTCTGATCGAAAACGGCAGCTGGGCTCCCACAGCAGCAAAGGTCATGCGCGGTATGTTCGAAAAGAGCAAGAACATCACTTTCACGGAAACGACCGTAAAGATCATGTCCGCTCTCAACGACGAAAGCAAAGCACAGATCGAAGCACTCGCAAACGAACTCGTATAACAATGCATATAAAAAGAACGCACAGTGTGCGTTCTTTTTTTACTTATTTATAAATCTCAGGTCGCCTTGCGGATAACAGCGGCAGCTGCGCTCGGACCTTTGGGATCTCATCGAAGTCGATCTCCGCAAAGAGGATATCGGGATCAGCATCCAGCCGCGCAAGAACGCTCCCCCACGGTGAGCAGGCGATGGAATTCGCATAGGAGACATATCCCGCAGACTCATCCCGTGCGGGCGACGCTCCCAATGTATAGAGCTGATTATCCACGGCACGCATGCGGAACGTGAGCTCCCAGTGCATGGGACCCGTCGTCATATTGAATGCCGCAGGCACGATCACCGCCTCCGCACCCTTGAGCGCCATGCAGCGGAAGATCTCGGGGAAGCGGATATCAAAGCAGATGCACAGACCGAAGGTATGTCCGCCTGCTTCAAACAATGTGACATCCTCACCCGCAGAGAGCGTATCCGACTCAAAAAACCGCTGACCGCCTGCGATATCGATATCAAAGAGATGCACCTTTCTGTGCCTTGCGATCTCCCTGCCCTGCGGATCAAAAACAAAGGATGTATTGTATATCCGTTCTCCATCGCGTTCGGGCATGGAACCGCCTACGAGCGTGATACCGTTCGCGGATGCCATCTGCGAAAGCGCGGCATGGATCATCCCTCCGCGTGCCTCGGCATACTGCGGAAAACACGCATTGTCATAGGGGCAGCAGAACATCTCAGGCAATACGGCAAGCTCCGCTCCATCCGCAGCGGCACGCGAAACATACTCCGCGGCAACGCGCAGATTCTGTTCTTTATCCGCAGAAACGGGCATCTGCAGCAGTGCGATCTTCATGATTTATTCTCCTTTTCGGTGATGAGTTTAACAAAATATAATAATTATAAAAATTGTCTATTATTCATTGTCCCAATTGCTTGAATTGCATTTGTAATGTCTCCACCTATTCTATTCGTACAAAATTGAGATGGAAAATTTTTGATTAATTCATCTTCCATGCCATCTGTCAAAATACTTGGCCAAGCAAAAATTCTTGTTGTATCTAAAGCTCGGAAAAAGTCAATAGAAAAGCAAGAAGTTTTCCAAGCATACATTGGGAAAAGTGTTCGATCAAAAGGTTTTGTTTTTGACCAATGTTGTTGAATGCGCCTCTTAATATTTTCTGCTTTTCCAATATACACTTGTTTATATTCGTCTAACACCATTAAATAATATCCTTCTATCCCAGAAAAATCATTTAGATTAGTCACTTCCACAAATTGTTTATATTCGGATAAATAAGCAGTCAAAGCTTCCTCAAAATCAGCTTTATTTAGTTTCGAGAAATACTCCATATTAAGATCAAAATTTTTAAAACATAACTCACGATACTCTTGGCACCAACTTTGCTTGTATGCAGACCCGTATTCATCTATATATGCATTTTTTTCTGCTAAAGAGGTAAAATATATAAGTGAAGGTTTTGTATTAATTATTGCAAACTCTTCTTTTGTAAGCTTAAAAGATTTTCCTCTATTAAGCAATTTAACTCCAAAATGTTCCATGGAATACCCCCCTTAATATATTATGAATCTTTTTTGAGTATAACATAGCAATGTTTCATACACAAGAAAAGGCACAGTAGATTACTGCTACTGCGCCTTTTCTTTTTATCATAAATAATTTTTATCTTATTCCCTGCATCCGCAATACTTTTCAAAGGCAAGCTCAACTGCCTTTGCA
>JAZRGP010000330.1:0-2026 GCA_045644225.1 Christensenellaceae bacterium
CGGCGGCGGCACAGGCACAGGCGCTGCGCCCGTTATCGCGAACATCGCTCGCCAGAACGAAGCGCTCACGATCGCTTTCGCAACAACTCCCTTCTGGTTTGAAGGCAAGCCCCGTCAGGCGGCAGCTCAGCAGGGTTACGAAGAACTCATGGCTGAGGTAGACAGCATCGCGAAGATCCCGAACGACAGACTTCTCGCTGTTGCAGGCAAGAATACTCCCATGCTCGAATCCTTCAAGCTTGCTGACGATGCACTGAGACAGGGTATTCAGGGTATTACAGACCTGATCTCCAAGCCCGCTCTCATCAACCTTGACTTTGCTGACGTTCGCACGATCCTTATGGAACGCGGTCCCGCACACATGGGCATCGGTATCGGCTATGGCGAAAACAAGGTCATGGATGCTGTTAAGCAGGCAATGATCAGCCCGCTCCTCGAAACAAATATCGAAGGCGCAAAGGGCATCATCTTCAACGTAACAGGCGACCCGACAGTTGCTCTTACAGAGATCGACGAAGCATTCAAGATGCTGCAGTCTGCTGCAGACCCGCAGGCAAACATCGTTCTCGGTGCGGACATCGACCCGAACCTCGAAGACGAAGTTCACATCACGATCATCGCAACGGGTTTCGACAACAAGCCCAAGAGAGAAGAATCGATCAGAGAAACTGTTCGTGAAAACATCGATAAAATGAGAGATGTCAAGAAGGCTGCTCCGCAGGCGGATGACGGCGTAAAAATGACAAACCTCAGCAAGCCCGCAGAACCCAAGCAGGCTCCCAAGCAGGCAAAGCCCGTTGATTATGACGAACCTGTTGTAAAGCCCCGTGCGGAATTCACGAGCAATGTTTTTGACGAAGAAGTGATCGATGAGCCGATCTTTGCGGTAAAGCGTCCCAGAAGACTCTCTGCTCCCAAGAAATACGGTGACTGATCCGAAAAGAATATTCAGGCTGCCTGAACGGCAGCCTTTATTTTTGCTTAAAAGATGTTGACAAATCAACAATTATAATGTACAATATAGTTGTGTTGAAAAGGAGGGTACCGGTCTATGCTGAAACGGTTTCAATCATTTGTATCGGGCATTACGATCTGTTACAAATACATCCAGAAGATAAAGTCTGTTGAGATGACAGAACTCGGACTGAAGGGAACACACCTGATGTGTCTGTTCTTCCTGCGTCAGAATCCCGAGGGATTGACTGCGGCGCAGCTCTGTCAGCTCAGTATGGAAGACAAGGCGGCGATCTCGCGTACGCTTGCGATCTTGCATGAAAAAGAATATATCTACAGTCAGGCAAAAAAGTACAGAGCGGAGATCCGCCTGACGGACAGCGGACTTGCTGTTGCGGAGAAGATCGAAGAGCTGATCGAACAGTGGGTCGGATGCGGCGGCGACGGATTATCCGAAGAGGATCGCGAGGTCTTCTACCGTTCGCTCGAGCACATTTCCTCGAATCTTCATGCGCGTCTGGATGAATATGATAATTGATCTATTCTTTGAAAGGAATTATTTATATTTATTATGGCAGTAAGATTTATTGTGGATTCCGGTTCGGACATCGTTCCGAATGAAGCGGCGAATTTGGGCATTATCCATATGCCGCTGAAAGTTGTCTTCGGAGATCAGGAATATCTTGACTCCGTAAATCTGACACACAGAGATTTCTATGAAAAGCTCATCGAGAGCGACGTTCTCCCGACGACATGTCAGATCCCTCCGAGTGAATTCGAAGCGGCTTACGAAAAGGTCGCTGAAGACGGAGATACCGCAGTTGTCGTTACGGTTTCGGGAAAACTCTCGGGAACGTATCAGAGCGCGATGATCGCGGCGGAGAACTATGCGGACAGAGTGTTCGTCGTTGACAGCGAGAGCGTAGCGGTCGGGGAGAGGATCCTCGTTATGCGTGGTCTTGAACTCGCTGAAGAGGGACTTTCCGCAAAAGAGATCGCAGAAAAGCTCGACGTTGAAAAGAAGAACATCCGCCTGATGGCACTTCTGGATACGCTTGAGTATCTCAAGAAA
>JAZRGP010000331.1:0-6550 GCA_045644225.1 Christensenellaceae bacterium
TTTCTGCTGAGCGCGGAACATCGATTCGCTCATCATCTTCGGAACATCGCTAATTGATGGCTGAACGGGTCTTTCTTCTGCGATTTCTCTAACGGGAATGGCCGCTGCAGGCTCTGTACGCACGATCTCGGGATTTGGCGCAGGAGTCGGCTCAGATGTTCGCTCTGCCTGCGGAAGCTCTACAACGGGCGTATAAAGGCCCTTCTGCAGCGCGATATCCACACCTTCGCTGATGACATAGCCAAGCGCATTGTCATCACGGAAATGTACCTGAAGCTTATTCGGATGGACGTTCACATCGACATCCTCTGCAGGCATCGTGATATGAAGGACATAATAAGGGAACGATCCCTTGAGAAGGCGCTGACCGTAAGCATTGATCACGGCATTTTCAGCGATCTTAGATCGGATGGGTCTTGTATTGACGTATACCCTGCCGTTGTTTCTCTTAAAAGAAATACTGGGCATGGAGAGATAGCCTTTGATGCTGATATCGCGGAAAGTGATATCGATCTCAGAGAGATTTGGTTTCAGCTGGATGCCTTCGACAGAGATGATCGCATCCATGAGATTGCCGTTACCGGGGCTGTGATAGATCACAGAACCGTTGGAAGTATACTGAAACGCGATCTCGGGATGCGAGATGATGAGATCCGCAACAACATTGGAGATCGCGGCGGTTTCCGCGGCAGGTTTTTTTAAGAATTTGAGACGGGCAGGCGTGTTATAGAAGAGATTCTCTACGAGGATCACCGTTCCGTCGGGCAGACCGATCTCGTGGAGATGCTCTACCTTCCCTCCTCTGACGGAAAGCTCGCTGCCAAGCTCACTGTCGGGAGTTTTCGAGCGGATCTTCAGCATGGATACCGCTGCGATGCTCGCAAGTGCTTCACCGCGGAACCCCATGGTATAGATGCGGTCGAGGTCATCAAGCGAACGGATCTTGCTCGTCGCGTGCTTGATGATGGTAAGCGGCATGTCCTCTTTTGCGATGCCGCCGCCGTTATCCGAAACGCGGATGCTCTTGATACCGCCCTCGGTGATCGCGATCGCGATGGAGGTAGCGCCTGCGTCGATGGAGTTTTCCGCAAGTTCTTTTACGATGGATGCAGGACGTTCAACGACCTCGCCTGCTGCGATGCGGCCGCTGATGCGTTCATCCAGTATCTGTATCTTACCCATCAGTCGGTCACCTTCTTTTTCAGATCATTGAGGATGGAAAGCGCCTCAAAGGGAGTAATGGAATTGATATCGAGATTGCGGATCGAGGAAACGAGAGACTTGATCTCAGGAGAAAGTTCGGCAGCTGTCTGCTTCTTTTCCGTATCGATCTTATCAAGCTGGATATTCGTCGTAGACTGCAGCGCATAAAGCAGATCCTTCGCGCGGTTCAGCAGCTCATCGGGAAGCCCCGCGAGGCGTGCTACTTCGATACCGAAGCTTCTGTCGGCACCGCCGCGCTTGATCTTATGCAGGAAGATGATCTCGTCGTCGAATTCCTTTACGGTTACGGAATAGTTTTTCATACCCGCAAGCGTACCTTCGAGGTCAGTCAGTTCATGATAGTGCGTCGCAAAGAGCGTCTTCGCACCGATGTTATTTTCGTTAAGGACATATTCGATCGTTGCCCATGCGATGGAGAGACCGTCGAGCGTGCTTGTGCCTCTGCCGATCTCGTCGAGGATGAGCAGAGAACGGTTCGTAGCATTGGAGAGGATGCCTGCAAGCTCGTTCATCTCGACCATGAATGTACTTCTGCCCGAAGCAAGGTCATCGGATGCGCCAACGCGCGTAAAGACACGGTCAACGATGCAGATGCTTGCAGAGGATGCGGGAACGAAGCATCCCATATGCGCCATCAGCACGATAAGACCCGTCTGACGCATGAATGTACTCTTACCAGCCATGTTGGGACCGGTAATTATCATCATGCGGTTATCGTTTGTATCGAGATATACGTCGTTCGGTACGAATTCCTGATTGACGGATCGTTCAACAACGGGATGTCTGCCGTTTTTGATATCGATCACACCGTCATCCGTGATCTTCGGACGAACGTAGCCATTGTCATAGGCTGCCTGCGCAAAGGAATTCAGAACGTCGAGCGAAGCAAGGATGCGTGCATCTGCCTGCAGACGTTCGATATAGTTCTTCATGCGTTCGCGGATGGAGATAAAGATATCGTATTCCAGTCTGGAGAGCTTGTCCTGCGCGTTTAAGAGGTCGTCTTCGATCTCCTTGAGTTCTTTTGTGATGAAACGCTCCGCACCGACGAGCGTCTGTTTGCGTGTATATGTATAGGGAACCTTATCGAGGAAGGATCTCGTTACCTCGATATAATAGCCGAATACTTTATTGTAGCTGATCTTGAGGTTTTTGATGCCCGTTGCTTCACGTTCACGGCGCTCCAGATCAAGGAGCCAGTTTTTGCCGTTGTCACGCATATCACGGAGCTTATCGACCTCATCGTTAAAGCCAAGCTTGATGATACCGCTGTCCTTGATGCTCAAAGGAGCATCGTCTGCGATCGCGTTTTCGAGAAGCTCTGCAAGATCGGTCAGCGGATCGAGCTCTGCAAGCAGAGACTTGAGCGCAGCGGATTTCACGCCCTCAAGAGCCTCCATGACCGCGGGGATCTTCTGGATAGACTGTTTTAAGGACAATGCCGAACGAGCGTCCATCGTGCCGTAAGAGATGCGGGAGAGCAGTCTCTCGATGTCGTAAACACCAGTGAGTGCAGCGGCGAGGCTCTGACGGACGGCGAAAGAGTTTTTCAGCTCATCAACTGCAGTGAGTCTGCGGTCGATCTGCTTTTTATCCTGAAGCGGTTTATCGATCCATGTGCGGAGCAGTCTGCCGCCCATGGCTGTTTTCGTTTTATCGAGGATCCAGAGCAGGGATCCCTTCTTCTTGCCCTCGCGGATGGTCTCCGTGAGTTCGAGATTTTTATAAGTAAAGGAATCGATCGCCATGAAACGACCGTCGCGGATGCGTCTCAGAGAAGTGATATGGACGGGCTTGGTCTTCTGTGTTTCGATGACGTAGTAAAGAAGCGCACCTGCCGCGGAGATGCCTGCGGATGCATCCTCTGCCTCGTAAGCAGAAAGATCATGTACACCGAAATGCTCGGTCAGAGTGCGGAAAGCGAGGTCATGATCGAAGCTGAAGGAAGGCATCTTGGAAATAAATGCTCTGGGATGAGCGGTCTTGACGACATCATAGAGGTCAGCGGAGTCTTCGGAAAGGATGGCTTCTCTGCAGTGGACAGATGCTACCGCTGCGACGAACTCTGCATATACTCTCGTTTCACGGTAAAAGAATTCACCCGTAGTAGAGTCGAGATATGCAAGACCGTAGCTGTCTTTTTCGGCACAGACTGCAAGGATGAAGTTATTCTCGGTGCGTTCAATGGAGTTGTCGTATAACGTACCCGGAGTAACGATACGCGTGATGCCGCGCTCAACGATGCCCTTTGCGCCGGGATCGGTCAGCTGCTCAACGATCGCGACCTTATAACCCTTGTCCACAAGTCTGGTAACATAAGTTTCGACCGCATGAAAAGGAACGCCGCACATGGGTGCGCGCTTCTCAAGTCCGCAGTCTCTGCCCGTCAGCGTGAGCTCGAGCTCTCGGGATGCGGTCTCTGCATCCTCGAAAAACATTTCATAGAAATCGCCCAGACGGAAGAAGATAATGCAGTCTTTATTCTGTTCCTTGATCTCAAGGTATTGTCTCATCATCGGAGAGAGTGCCAAAGATAGTTCCTCCTGTTTATTTCGCGGTCAGATCCGCTGTTTCAGCTTTAGTAATATTGATATAATCGGAAACGCTTAGCCTAAGCTGCATGCCGACTTTGCCTGCACTGACGACAAGCTCATCAAGCTCAAGCGCACATTCATCAAGGTATACGGGAAAGGGCTTTTTCATGCCCATGACCGTGCATCCGCCGTGAACATAACCCGTCAGCGGCAGGAGCTTCGCCTGCTTGATCATGGCGATGCTTTTCTCACCACATGCCTTTGCGCAGAGCTTCAGGTCAAGTTCTTTGCCTACGGGGATCACAAAGACATAATTATTTCGGCTGGGTGCTTCCGTAACGAGAGTTTTAAAGACCGCCTTCGGGTCATTGCCTGTTTTTTGTGCAACGGAAACACCGTCGAGCGCACCGTCTTTTGTTTCGTATGTGAAGACCTGGTATTTGATTTTTGCGCTGTCAAGAATGCGCATTGCGTTTGTTTTCGTCAAAATGATCACCTCATATGCAGATATACATACAAAGTAATTATACTTTATTTATTTGTGTTTTTCAATCATTTGTGTCATACTGCAGCAGATCGTGATACGCATATGCACATCCTATATAAGCATGCTTCAGCGCGGATGAAAGCGCTGCTCCCGATAACTCGTGCATATCATCTTTGACCGCTTCATTTGCAGTGATATAGTAATCCTGCAGAGCCTTGATCAACGGATCGTCAGTCTTTTCGGAGAGTTCGCCGATCGATCCTAGAGATGTTTCGACCGTGCTTTTATGGCTTTCCAGAAGAGCAGAAGCATCGGTCTCCGTGATGTTGCCTTTATCGAGATCAAGCGCTGCATTCAGCAGGGCTTTATGCGTATCTGCGATCTCACCGATCATGCTTTTAACTGTCTCGGTATGCTCAGGTGCGCTTGTTACCGTGCATGCGGAATCTCCTTCGGTCAGCTCGATCAGTTTGGTCTGCATTCCTCTGTCGCTCTGCAGGCGTTCCTTGACGTTGAGTGCATCGTCCTTAGCGGAATATCCAGAAATGATCACGCGGAACTGTCCGTCTTCCTCGCGGATATACCCTGCTCCTCCGATGCTCATGAGCTCTTCCGCTGAGGCCTGTGCGTTATCCATAGAACTGAACACTCCGTACTGCAGCAGATAATCTTCCGATGCAGGCAAAGCGATCTCCTCTGTTACAAGATCATTCGGAGCGGAAATGATCGCGGATGCACTCTCTGCGTGTTCGGTCTCATCGGTCTTTTCCGCAAAGAAGCTGACAACGGGTGTGATGACTTTTTCGGACAGATACTCCCCTGCTTTTGTCGCGCAAATGATATAGACCACTGCTGCGGCGATGATCAGTATAAAAATAAAACCGCCCGACTTCTGCGGTGTATTCTCTTTTGTGTGCAGGTGCTGTTCTCTCATTCTGGAATATCGCATAATCTTCCTCCTGATGTACATTTTTATATCCTTATGCCTGCCTAATATGTAATATGCATATTGTGCATATGTATTTTTGTGTGCTATAATAGGATAAATTCAAAAAAGGAGTTTTTTTATGGATAAATGGGATAAGAGATTTGTGGAGCTTTCCAAAGAGATTTCCAGCTGGTCGAGCTGTTATAAAACCGACAGACAGGTCGGCGCTGTTATCGTTCGCGACCGCCGCATCCTGACAACGGGTTATAACGGTGCGCCTGCAGGCATCGAAAGCTGCAAAGACCGCGGAGAATGTCTGCGCAACAAGCTTGGCATCGCATCCGGTACACGTCATGAGATCTGCTATGCGATCCACGCAGAACAGAATGCGATCATTCAGGCAGCTAAGATCGGCGTCTCCATTCAGGATGCTACGCTCTACTGCACGCATTATCCCTGCTCTATCTGTGCTAAGATGATCGTAAACTCCGGCATCAAGCGCGTTGTTTATATTCATGCTTATCCCGATGACTTTACAAAGCAGATCCTCGAAGAAGGCGGCGTAACAGTCGAGCAGTACATTTACGAATAAAATTAAAAAGACCGTTGGTTGATTCCAACGGTCTTTTTTTATTATCCGAGCTTATCGCCGTTTTTCACGGGTTTATCGGGTCGGATCAGCACGACACCGCCTTCACTGTATGTTCCGAGTACGAGGATCTCGGAAAAGAAGTTCGCGATCTGTCTCGGCGGGAAGTTCACGACAGCAAGCACCTGCTTGCCGATCAGTTCTTCGGGAGAATACTGTTCGGTGATCTGTGCGGAAGAACGCTTGATCCCGAGTTCTTCGCCGAGATCGACCTCCAGCTGATATGCGGGCTTGCGTGCTTTCTCAAAGGGTTTTGCAGAGACGACCGTGCCGACTCTGATATCAAGCTTCATAAAATCATCAAATGTTGCCATATGTTACCTCATTGCATTGACATCTTCGATATTGATCGTGTAATCGAGATATTCGCCCTCGCGGTATACGGTAAACACGACCTTGCCTCCGATGCCTTTTGTGCCGATATATGCAGAGATGCTTTCGATCTCTTCGATGGGTGTGCCGTCTGCCTTGACGATGATATCACCGACCTTGAGACCTGCTCTCTCGGAGGGGCTGTCGGGCATGAAACTGTCGATCAGCAGACCCATCGGTACGTTATTTTCCTTGCAGTATGCTTCGTCGAGCTGATAATAGTTGAGGCCGATGCCGGGCTTCTTGATGCTGCCCGAAAGGATGATCTTCTGTACCTTTTCCATCGCTCTGTTGATCGGGATCGCGAAGCCGAGGCCTTCGGAATTGATGGTCTCGCCGTATTCCGTGTAAGAGGA
>JAZRGP010000332.1:0-4048 GCA_045644225.1 Christensenellaceae bacterium
GTACAATCCCTCGGCGATGTATCCCTCTGCCGTAGAAGCAGAACATAAACTCAATGACGCCCGCAAAGCCGTCGCGGCGGCGGTAAACGCACGTCCCGATCAGGTCATCTTCACCTCCGGCGGCACGGAATCCTCCAATTCCGTCGTCAAAAAAGGCTGGCGCGGCAAAGGCAGTCAGAAGGTGCATTTCGTCACCTCGCGCTATGAACATGCCTGCATCCACGGCTCCATGAAGGAACTCGAACAGATGGGCTATCCCGTTACCTACATCTCCGCACGGAAAGACGGTCATATCCATCCCGAGGATGTTGCAGAAGCAGTGAATGAAAATACTGCACTCGTCAGCATCATGCACGTCAACAACGAAACGGGCGCGATCAACGACATCGCAGCGATCGCAGCAGCGGTCAAGCGCAAGAACCCCGATACCATGGTCCATTCCGACGGTGTTCAGGGATATCTCAAGGTCCCGTTTTCCTTCAATGACACGCAGCTCGACTATTACACCGCAAGCGCGCATAAGATCCACGGTCTCAAAGGCTGCGGATGCATCATCGCAAAGCCGAATGCGCCTTTCAAGGGCTATATCATCGGCGGCGGTCAGGAGAGAGGTCTTCGCTCGGGTACAGAAAACACCCTCGGCATCTATGCTTTCGGTAATGCCGCGGCAAAATATCTGGAAAACCGCACGGACTACCTCGCACACATGAGCAAGCTTCGCGAACGCACAGTCGAACTGCTCTCCGCAGAGGACGGATTCCACCTCCTCTCCCCCACGGAAGATTATGCACCGCATATCCTCAATGTATCCTTTGACGGTATGCGCGGCGAAGTGCTCCTGCACCTGCTCGAGCGCGAAGGCATCGCCGTCAGCACGGGTTCTGCCTGCTCTTCCAAAAAATCCCGCGACTTCCGCATCCATGAGCATCTCGGGCTTTCCCGCGAGATCATGGAAGGTGCGCTGCGCATCAGCTTCTGCCCCGAAAACACCTTCGAGGAGATCGAAGCAGCGGCATCCGCGATCCACAATGCATTAAAACAATTCAGAAGATTTGTAAGGAGATAAATTCATCATGAGCAAAATGATTCTTGTAAGATACGGTGAAATTCACTTAAAAGGCCTCAACCGCCCCTATTTTGAACGTCTGCTGCTGCAGGCTCTCAAGGGCGCTCTCCGTCGCTTTGACGGTGCGAAAGTATCCCGCGGTGACGGCAGATACTATGTTCACGGCGTTAAGGAAGAAGACTTCTCCGCAGCACTCGCTGCAGTCAGCAAGGTTTACGGTGTTCATTCCTTAAGCCCCGCTGAAGAAACAGAAAAGACTTTTGAATCCATCTGCGAAACAGCTGCTGAGCAGGTAAAGAATTATCTGGAAAAATACAACCTCGCAAAGGCAACTTTCAAGGTCGAAACAAAGCGCTCCGACAAGCGTTTCCCCATGAACTCCATGACGATCTCCGCAGAAGTCGGCGGTTATCTGCTCGATCACTTCAGCAATATCTCCGTTGATATCAAAAAGCCCGATTTCAAGGTATACGTTGAAGTCCGCGATCAGGCATATGTCTATGTCGATATCATCGCAGGTCAGGGCGGCATGCCCCTCGGCTCCAACGGCAAGGCTACTCTGCTGCTCTCCGGCGGTATCGACAGCCCCGTTGCAGGCTATATGATCAGCAAGCGCGGTGTACACCTCGATGCAGTTCATTACGAGAGCTTCCCCTATACAAGCGAACGCGCACGCGAAAAAGTTCTTACACTTGCGCAGATGCTCTCCGAATACTGCGGCACGATCCGCATGCATGTCATCCACTTCACGGACATCCAGCTCGCGATCTATGAAAAGTGTCCCGAAGAAATGCTCACAGTCATCATGCGCCGCTTCATGATGCGCATCGCAGAACGCTGCGCGAAGGAAGGCAAGTCTCAGGCGCTCATCACGGGCGAAAGCATCGGTCAGGTAGCAAGCCAGACCATGGAAGCGCTGAACTGCACAAACAGCGTCTGCACACTCCCCGTTTTCCGTCCGCTCATCGGCATGGACAAGCAGGAGATCATGGACCGCGCAAAGGCGATCAATACTTACGAAACATCCATCCTTCCCTTCGAGGACTGCTGCACGGTATTCGTACCCAAGCACCCCTCCACACGTCCCAAGCTGGAACGTATCGTGGAAGCTGAAAGTGTTCTCGACGTCGATGCACTCATCGAGGATTCCCTCTCCAAGTCCCTCGTCTTCATCGTAACACCCAACGGCTGGTATATCGAAGGCGAAGAACCCAAAGAATAATCAGAAACTTTAAAAGGCACGGTTTAAACCGTGCCTTTTTTTGCTCCGCAGGCTTAGGGAACTTTTTTATAAAAAAGTTCCCTAAGAACCTTCAAAAAATTTTACAGGCAAATGCTATCGCATTTGCAATAAAAAAAACGGCAAGAAGTGCCGATTTTTTTGGGGGTATCGGCAGTTCGGTGCGGGGGCGTACTCATCGTACGCCGCACAATCCGAATCTGCCGCATAAAACCCGAAGGGCGGTACTTATCGCCGTTTTTTATTCGTAGTACTTAATGAAACCCTGCGTCCCGAGTTCACCGTAACCCTCATCCTGCAGCTTTTCGTGCATTTCCAGGACCTTGTTGAGGATCTCGAGATCACCGCTGTATTCATCCTTCGCGATGCGCATATCTTTGATGAAATGCTTGAGATAGAAGCCGGGAGCGAGGTCGCCGGAGAGCATTCTGTCTGCATAGAGGTCGATCTGCTTGGAGCCTGCAGCACCCTTGCTGATGCAGCCGAAAACCTTCTGCGGATCGAGACCCTTATCGCGGATATATGCGATCGCTTCGCAAAGGCTTGCCATGCAGCCTGCGATGGCGATCTGGTTGACCATCTTTGTATGCTGACCGCAGCCTGCCTTGCCTTCGAGGACGATGCTCGTACCCATCGCCTTGAGGATCGGGAGACATGCTTCGTAATCTGCTTCTTCACCGCCGACCATGATCGTGAGCGTTGCTTCTCTTGCGCCGCGGTCACCGCCGGATACGGGAGCATCGATCGCCTTCAGTCCCTTTTCCACAGATGCCGCATAGATGCGCTCTGCGAGAGACGGAGCAGTCGTTGTCATGTCGATAAGGTATGTACCCTTATCTGCGCTTGCGATCACGCCGTTGTCTGCAAAATAAACTTCTTCAACGTCCTTGGGGAATCCGACCATCGTGATAACGGCATCCTTCCCTGCGGAGCATTCCGCGATCGTATCGCACCATGCCGCGCCTGCAGCAACTGCGTCATCCGCCTTTGCCTTTGTGCGGTTATATACGCTGACCTCAAAGCCTGCCTTCATGAGGTTCTTGACCATAGAGGTACCCATTACACCTGTTCCGATAAAGCCGATCTTTTTCATGCTGTCACCTCGTATCAGAGTTTCTTCGGTCCGAAGCCGATCTTCTTGTAAACCTTGGAAATTGTCTTATATGCAACGCGGCCTGCGCGTTCTGCGCCTTCGCTCATTACCTTGTTGAGGAATTCCTTGTCTGCACGGATCTCATAGTAACGGTTCTGGAGCGGTTCAAGCTCAGCAACAACAGTATCTGCACCAGCGGTCTTGAGCTGACCGTAGCCCATTCCCTGGAATTCTTTTACTGCTGCTTCGGGATCGATGCCCTTGATCGCAGAGTAGATGGAAAGCAGGTTGGAAACACCGGGCTTTTCTTCAAAGTCGAAGCGGATCTCGCCGTCACTGTCCGTAACGGCACGCTTGATCTTCGCGCGGATGACGTCGGGCGTATCCAGCAGTGCGATATAAGAGTTCGCATTGGGATCGGACTTGGACATCTTCTTATCCGGTTCCTGCAGGCTCATGATCTTTGCGCCTGTCTTTGCGATATAGGGTTCGGGGATCTTGAATACATCGCCGTAAATGCCGTTGAATCTCTGCGCGATATCTCTCGCAAGCTCGAGGTGCTGCTTCTGATCCACACCTACGGGAACGACATCCGTCATGTAAAGCAGGATATCCGCAGCCATCAGGACGGGGTATGTGTAAAGACCTG
>JAZRGP010000333.1:0-7810 GCA_045644225.1 Christensenellaceae bacterium
GCGCGTGCGCCTGCATGCTGGGTAAAACCGAACTATATCAGACACGCAAACAATCAGACGATCGTCGAGGCGCTGAAGGTAAGCTGCAACTACTTCTTCTATAAAGTTGCGGATATGCTCGGAATCGAAAAGCTGGAGAAATGGGTCAATAAATTCGGCCTTACCAGCAAAACGGGGATCGAGCTGACGGGCGAAGCGACGGGTAAGATCGGCGGTCAGGAGACCCTCTATGACAAAGATAAGGGGATCAACGAGCAGTACAGCTATACGCCGCTTCTGGTTTATAACAGGATCTATTCCATTCTCGAGGAATACGGTCAGGAACGAAAGGTCGAATACACTCCCGAGATGCTGACGGAAGCAACGACGCAGATCGTTCAGCTTGCGGGTTCTGTTGAAGGCAAGACTGACTACGGTGACGAGATCCGTCAGATCTTGAGCGATGTTCTGGATATTCCCGTGAGAGTTTCCAAGACAGACTATCTGCCCGACGGCATCACACGAGTTTCCATGATCAACCAGTATCTCTACGAACTCGTATGGACGGATGCCAGCACGGTAACGCAGGGTATCGGTGCGGAACCGACGTCGCTCACGCCTATCGCTGTTGCGAAGTATGTCTGTGCGATCGCGAACGGCGGCAAGGTGCTTCAGCCGCATATCGTGGACCGAATCGTGGACCCCGACGGCAACGTCGTTTACCAGACGGAAACAACGGTCATCGAGGACCTCAACATCCCCTCGAGCTATATGGATGCCGTTCACGAAGGCATGAAGGAAGTAGTATCGGAGAACCAGGGCGGTGACTTCGACCTCTTCAAGAACTTCGACTACAAGGACATCATTGCAGCGAAGACGGGTACGGGCCGAGTTTCCGAAGTCGACCTTGAGAACAACGGCTGGTTCGTATGCTTTGCTCCGCTGGATGAAAACAACGAGCCGGAAATTGCCGTTATTGTATGTCTGCCGCACGGTGCAGCAGGTATTCGCTCGGGTCAGACGGCGGTAGATTTCCTGCAGTATTACTTCGATGCGCAGAATGCCGTCACAGAGACGGAACGACCCGCCGAAGGCACACTTGTTGAATAAAACGCATATGCATATTTATGAATAATGCTGAAAAAGCGCGGTTTGATGCGAAAAAATCAAACCGTGCCTTTTTTATGCGTGATTTCGGAGCGGTATTGACAAGCAATTGAAAAAATAGTAGTATTAATTAGAACCAATCAATTATAAGGAGAAATGGGTATGGATATCATCAGCGGACTGAATTGTTTCGGATTGACACGGCAGGAAGCTACCATTTATACTGTTTTGCTGGAGAACGGAAGAATGACGGGATATGAAGTTGCTAAGCGCACGAATATCTCCCGCTCGAATGTCTATACCGCTCTTTCGGGACTTGTGGATAAAGGTGCGGCGGATTTCATCGAAGGTGAACCGATGTACTATTCTCCCGTTGAGATCAGGGACTTTCTCAGCAATAAGCTCTATACGCTCAATGAGATTAAGGAGGATATCCTCTTAAAGGCACCCAAGCCCATCGGACCCGTCGATCAGTATGCGACGGTCAAGGGTGACACGAATATTCTCGCAAAGCTTAGAAACATGATCGACAATGCACAGTTCCGCATTTATTTTTCCGCGATGGACGAAGTCGTGCAGAAGCTCGGCCCGAACCTTACGGATGCGGTCAGCCGCGGTCTGAAGATCGTCGTCATCACGGAATCTGCGTTTGCGCTTGAGAATGCGCAGGTTTATCAGAATCGCGAGCCCAGCACGCAGGTTCGTCTTATCACGGACAGTGTGCAGGCGCTGACGGGCGATTATATCAAAGATGATAACCACTGCACCTGCCTGTATTCCGGCAAGCAGAACCTGATCGACCTCATCAAAGATGCACTCAAGAATGAGATCAGACTCATTACGATAAAAGGAAGATAAAAAAATGAAGAAACCGTTTGTTACACTTCAAAAAGCAAAAGAGATTGCGGAAGTGATCCCGACACCCTTCCATCTTTACGATGAAAAAGGCATCCGCGAAAATGCACGCAGACTGTATGAAGCATTTTCCTGGAATAAGGGTTTTAAAGAATATTATGCCGTAAAGGCTTGTGCCAATCCCGTTCTGCTGAAGATCCTCAGGGAAGAGGGCTGCGGCGCAGACTGCTCCTCCTATACGGAACTGATGCTTTCGGAGGCATGCGGATTCGGTAAGGGCGAGATCATGTTCTCCTCCAATGTTACTCCCGACGAAGATTACAGACTCGCGAGTGATCTCGGCGCGATCATCAACCTGGATGACTTTTCCGATATCGAGATCCTCGACAAGCTGACGGGCATCCCGAAGACCATCTGCGTGCGCTATAATCCCGGCGGCAGATTCCAGCTCAATAACGCGATCATGGATACTCCCGGTGAGGCAAAATACGGCTTTACACGTGAGCAGCTGACGGTCGGTATCAAAAAGCTGATGGAACTCGGTGCTGAAGAATTCGGCATCCACTCCTTCCTCGCATCCAACACCATCCAGAACGAATATTATCCCGTTCTTGCGAAGATCCTTTTCAAAACCATCGTTGAGCTGAAGAAGGAAACGGGCGCAAAGTTCAAATTCGTCAACCTCTCCGGCGGCGTCGGCATCCCGTACCGTCCCGAGCAGGATCCCACGGACATCTATGCGGTAGGCGAGGGCGTTCGTCAGGCATATGAAGAAGTTCTCGTTCCCGAAGGCATGGACGATGTCGCGATCTTCACGGAACTCGGCAGATATATGACGGGTCCTTACGGCTGCCTCGTAGCGAAGGCGATCCACGAGAAGAAGATCCACAAGAACTACATCGGTCTTGATGCTTGTGCGGCGAACCTGATGCGTCCCGCGATGTACGGCGCATATCACCACATCACAGTTCTCGGCAAGGAAGATGCACCCTGCGACCATCTCTATGATGTAACGGGCGGTCTCTGCGAGAACAACGATAAGTTCGCGATCAACCGTCTGCTGCCCGAGATCGAACACGGTGACCTCGTCGTGATCCACGATACGGGTGCGCACGGATTCTCCATGGGTTATAACTATAACGGTAAGCTGCGTTCCGCAGAGGTTCTGCTGAAGGAAGACGGCAGCTTTGAGATGATCCGCCGCGCGGAAACACCGCAGGATTATTTCGCAACATTTGATTTTCTCAATCTGTTTGAATAAAAAGGAGTGACTTTTCATGCAGGAGATCACTTTAAAGGAAATATTGGAGATGCAGCCGCAGCAGATCGTGGATTTTCTGACAAGCCTCGATATGCAGGAGCGCATGGATTTCTATAACACACTGCTCGACCGCCACAAGGCTTTTCTTGCGGACCAGATCGAGAGCGTCATGGGTGCGGTGAAGTTTTCGGATATCGCTGCGCAGAGCGGTTTTTCCGCAGAAACTCCCATGGAAGAGCTTGAGGAAGCGGCAAAGGAGGGCGATGCTGCGGCGCAGTATTATCTCTCGCTCGGTTTTCTCAAAAAATGGAGAGCAGAGCATCCTTATTATGAGCTTCCCGATGATTTCGTCAGCGATCAGCCGAGTATGGAGGCGATCCGCAACGAATGGGAGACCGCACGGAAATGGGCAGTCGACTGCACGGAGCTCGGATTCAAGGAAGGCTTCTATGCGCAGGCGCTCTGCTATGACGAAACGATGCTTCCCGCGTATTATGCGAAAAAGCACGTCGACGAATATAAGCGCACATATCCCATCATCCGCTATGAGCAGGTCGTTACGGAGAAGTATGACCGCGATCTCGCGCTGAAGGCGGCTTGCAGGCTGGGTGAGATCTATATGTCCCGCGATTATGCGGAGCTCGACGGCATCGATGAGATGCGTGAGGAGCTTGCGGACAGATTCCGCTTCAAGTGCAGAGAAGCTGCCGCATTCAAAACCGAGGAAACAAAGCTTCAGGCGGAATACGCGCTGGATGATCTGCGTTTTTATGACGAGCAGCGCATTGGCTCTGCGGAAAAACTCCTTGCAGAGCATCCCGAGCATGAGGATGTTCTGAAGGCGTATATTGCCTTCCACGAGCGCCAGATCGCCGAGATAAAAACCGAATATTAAACGATAAAGGAGCTTCGGCTCCTTTTTTGATACGAACGGATAAATAAATGTGAATAAATTGTAACGAAAACATTGACGTTTTAATATGGTAAATGATATAATCACTCTAATCAGTCTATTTTTATTATTCAGGTTTGCAGAACAGCTTATTATCAAAATTGTAAACATTAAACAGCTGACTGACAAATCTGACAGGAGGTATTATGAACGAAAATAAGAGAGGCAACTGGGGCAGCAATATTGGCTTCCTTCTCGCGACAGTCGGCTCCGCTGTAGGCCTTGGCAACATCTGGGGCTTCCCCTACAAGATGGGCGCAAACGGCGGTTTCGCATTCCTGCTGGTTTACATCATTCTGGCAATCTTCGTTGGCTTCATTCTGATGATCACAGAAATGGCGATCGGCAGAAAGACAGGTCAGGGCGTCGTTGGTGCATTCCGTACACTCAGCAAGCGTTTTGCTTTCGTTGGCTGGATGGGTATGCTCGCTCCCTTCCTCATTCTCATGTTCTACACAGTACTCGCCGGCTACTGCCTTGAGTACATGCTGCTGAACCTTTCTTCGATGGCATTTGGTGCGATCGGCGGTTCCTCTGCTGCTGGCGGTGACATCTTCACAGCGATGATCACAAACCAGGCTGGTTCCGTAATCTTTGCTCTTCTCGTAATCGCATTTGGCTACCTTGTAATCAAGGGCGGCATCAAGGGCGGTATCGAAAAGTTCAACAAGGTCGGTATGCCCGCACTCTTCATCATGCTCGTTATCGTAGCGATCCGCTCCATCACTCTTCCCGGCGCTGGCGAAGGTCTGAAGTTCATGTTCGCTCCGAACTTCGAACCCCTCAAGGAAAACTTCTTCGGCGTGCTTTCTACAGCAGGCGGTCAGATGTTCTTCTCCCTCTCTCTTGCAATGGGCGTTATCGTAACATACGGTTCCTACCTCAGCAAGAAGGAAAGCCTTGTTAAGAACGCAGCAATCGTAGTAGTTTCCGATACGATCGTAGCTCTCCTCGCTGGTCTTGCAGTTCTCCCCGCAGCATTCGCTCTCGGTGGTGAAGGCGCAGCTCTTGCTGGTCCGTCTCTGCTCTTCGTTACAATGCAGAACGTATTCAACAACATGGGTTACATCGGTTCCGTATTCGGCACACTCTTCTATCTCCTCGTTCTCATCGCAGCTGTAACTTCTCAGGTATCCCTGACAGAAGTTCTCTCCACACACTTTGTTGACCGCGCTGAGAAGAAGGGCAAAGAGCCCAACAGAAAGAAGATCGCTCTCTGGATCTCTATCGCAGTTGCAGTTGGTGCAGTTGTAGTAGCAATCGACGGTCTCGGCGCAAATGGCGTTTGGGTTCCCTTCCAGGGCAGATTCGGCGTTATCGGTGCATTCAATGACTGCTGGCTCGACTTCCTCGACACAATCGCTGAAGGTATCTCCATGCCGCTGTGCGCATTCTTCATCGCGATCTTCGCAGGCTGGGTTCTCAAGCCTCAGACGATCTTCGACGAAATCGAACAGGAAGGCAACAAGATCCGCATCAAGGGCTTCTACACATTCTGTGTTAAGTTCGTTGCTCCGCTTGCAATGCTCCTCATCCTTCTCGGTATGGTTGACGGTATCTTTGCTCTCGGCATCCTCAGCTAACAATTACAAAAAACACTATGGAGCGGTTTATACCGCTCCTTTTTTTGTGTGAAAAACACAGCCCCGTATAAAAAGCCTTGAAAAAAGAAATAATTGTAAACATAAAGCGCTTTTCGTTGACGAAACAGGAAAAATTCAGTATTATTAGAAATAACAAAATCGTAATATTTAATGGAGTGAATATATGAGCAGAAGAGAAAGCAGACGTAGACGCCGCAGCTTTCAATATAGGCTGCGCCGTTTTATAAAAGGCCTTCGCGAATCGCTTTATTATGCATTTAAAAAATTCCGGAATTTTCTCCGCAGATCTTTGCCTCCGCGCAAACCCGGCGAACCCATCTGGAAGAGCCGCAGGCTTGTAGTCGGTGCGGTTGCGGGGCTTCTTTGTGTGGGGATCGTGATGATCTGCATCTTTGCAGGCGGCGGCAAGGCGAAGGAACTTCCGCAGGAAGCCGAGGTCGCGGAAACTGCCGCTGTTGTGACGGTCGCTGCGCCTGCTCCTACGCCTGATCCCATCGATCTTTTCGAGGATTGTCCCGACAGCCCGAAGGTATATGAGCTGCAGGAACGCCTGATGGAGATCGGATATCTGGATACCGATGAACTTACGGAACACTATGGTCCGAAGACTGCGGAGACCGTAACGCGCTATCAGATCCTCAATGGATTCGAGGCAGACGGAAAGGTCAATAACGCACTCTGGGATCATATTTTCGGCGAAACGCACGCGGATTATATTCTGCAGGTCGGCATGGAAGGCAGCGATATCGAGGAACTTCAGGACCGCCTGAGAGACCTCGGCTATCTCTCCGCTTCTCCGACGGGATACTACGGAACGGATACTGAGCAGGCGCTCAAGACCTTCCAGGAAAAGCACGGACTTTCCATAAGCGGTAAGATCGACGAAGAAACGAGCGAAAAGCTCTATTCTGAAGATGTTATCTCGCTGTTCTTCAAGAGAGGCGACGAAAGCGAGGAGATCAAGACTCTGCAGGGCCGCCTGAAGGAACTCGGTTATATCACATTCGAACCCGACGGTGTTTACGGCAACGGCACGCTCGCTGCGGTAAAGCAGTTCCAGAATAAGAACGGACTGACTCCCGACGGTTATATCGGCTATCAGACAAAGGCACTGATGCTTTCGAAGGATGCCAAGAAGAATGTCCTCTCCGACGGTGACGAAGGCGATGCAGTCACAAAGCTGCAGAACAGGCTCGTCAAGCTCGGTTATATCAACAAAGCAACGGGTTATTACGGCAGCGACACGGTCAAGGCGGTCAAGAACTTCCAGAATCAGCATGGTCTGGGTGCGGACGGCATGGCGGGCGTAAATACGCTCAACAAGCTGTATTCCGACGATGCGAAGAAGGCGAAGACGACCATCAAGGTCGGTCAGAGCTCCAAGATCGATAACTTTATCGCTAAGGCAAGGTCCAAGCTGGGCTGCAAATACGTCCTCGGTGCAAAGGGTCCCAATAAGTTCGACTGCTCCGGTCTGGTATACTGGTGTCTCAATCAGGTCGGTGTCAAGCAGGGCTATATGACCTCCGTAGCATGGAGAAAGGGCGGAAATTACAAGACCATCAAGGATATCGACGATGTCCGCGCAGGCGACGTTATCTGCTTCTCTCCGCATCACTGCGGTATTGCGATCAGCTCCAGCATGATGATCGATGCCTCCACGAGCAACGGCAAGGTCGTCCAGAGAAGCTTCAAAACAAACTACTGGAGAAAGAGTTTTGTATGTGCGCGCAGAATCTTCTGAGCACTTTGAAAGAGTACGGAAACGTACTCTTTTTTTGTGCAAAATTTTGAACAAATTGATAACAATTGCGTGAAATGCCTCGGGAAGCACTCCGCATGGGCGCGGTGCGGTTGACAAAAAAGGGGATTTTTTTATAATATATATTAGTATATTATGTTTATTTACGGAGAAATGAAGTGAAAAGGCTTACAAAAATATTGATTTCAGTCATTTGTCTGATCCTTGCGGCATCTCTGCTGATCGGGATCTTTGCGCAGTATATTGTTAGATAAGAGAAGGTAGATGAGTGAAGTCGGAGGCCAAGCGGT
>JAZRGP010000334.1:0-10809 GCA_045644225.1 Christensenellaceae bacterium
CTCTGCACAGGAGGATCCTGCGATCCTGCAGATCCCGATCATCCGCGAGCCACTCGTATTGATCGCATCCGAAGGGAAGATGCCGCAGAATACGGAATGGAGTGCGATCGAAAAATTGCCGCTGATCGGATATGAAGAAGGCGCACGCATGGACATGCTGATCGGGGAGTATGCGAAGAAAAACGGCGCAAAGCTATCGTTTACATACCGAGCACCTACGGAAGGCGCGATCGCGAGCTTCGTAGCGCACGGATTTGGATGTGCGATCCTGCCGGATACACCTGAGATCGCATCCTATCCCATCGAAAAGCAGCAGCTTTTGGGAGAGACGGTCTATCGAGAGACATATCTCACGCTGCTTCGCGACAGAAAGTATACGGGAGCGGTCGGAGAGTTTCTGGAGTTTATGCGGGAAGAGAAGTAATTTAAAAGAGAGCCTAACGAGTGATTGGTTCGAGGGGCTCTCTTTTTTATAGAGCGACGGAGGCGTGCGCCCGCCCTGCGCGGAAGCGCAGGTATCCGCCTAAGGCGGGCAGCGCTGCCGAAAGGCAGCGCGTGGGCGCGCATGATGTGAGTTTCCATAAAATTTGATCCTGAGCGCAAAAAAAGCGCACCGCGAAAGCGGTGCGCCAATAAGAGTTTTTTGAATGATCGGAGACTTATGCTCTCAGTTCTGCGCCGCATGCATCCTTGAGCTTAGCGAGGAGTGCATCGATGTCGATATCAGCATCTGTGAGCGTGCCTTCCTTGGAGCGGAAGCTGAGGGAGTAAGCGAGGGATTTCTTGCCCTGCTCGATGTTCTCACCGCAGTATACGTCGAAGAGTTCAGCCTTTTCGATGTACTTGCCGCCGTTGTCCATGAGGAACTTAGCGATCACGCCGGACTGTGCATCAGCATCAACGATGAGTGCGAGGTCGCGCTCGATCGCAGGATACTTGGGCAGGAGAGCATAGCGGATCTTTTCTTCTTCGAACGTGTAGATCGTATCGATATCCAGTTCTGCAAGGTATGCTCTGCCCTGGATGCCGAAGTTAGCAGCAACGTCGGGGTGGATCTCACCCATTTCGCCAACGCGTGTGCCGCCGATGAAGATCTCAGCCTTTCTGCCGGGGTGGAAGTAGTTTCCGCCGCCTGCACGGAACTCGATGTATTCCGTGATGCGTCTGGATGTGAGGAGAGATTCGATCGTACCCTTCATTGTGAAGAAGTCCATTTCGCCGAAGCCGCCCATGCAGAGCATCATGCGTTCATCGGGGAGCTCTGTCAGCGGAAGAGCCTTGGGGAGATATACTTTATTGAGCTCGAACATGCGGAGCTTCTTGTTCTTGCGCTTGATGTTTGTTGCAAGGATCTTGCACATATCAGCCATGAGCGTTGTACGCATGTAGCCTGTGTCATCACCGAGGGGATTTCTGATCTTGATGATATTTCTGCGGTAATCGTCCTCTGCGAGAGCGAGGTTATCGAGTTCAGCGAGACCTGTGAAGGAGTAGCTGGAGCATTCGTAGTAACCGAGGCTTACCATAGCGGACTTTGTGTATTCCTTTGCTTCGAGCTTGGGATCACGGAGATTCATCATCTTGCCGACGGGTGTACGCTCGGGGATGTTATCGTAACCGTAGATACGGGCAACTTCTTCAGCCATGTCAGCCTTGCCTTCGATATCGCTGCGGAAGTAGGGGATATGGCAGAGGATGGTATCGCCGTCGAGTTCTGTCTTGATGAAGACACGTTCCAGGCACTTAACGATCTCTTCATTGGAGATATCTGTGCCGAGGAGACCGTTGATATCCTTAGCAGTTACTTTAACTGTCTTTTCTGTGAGGTCTTCGGAAAGAACGTCGATCTTGCCGCCGACGATCTCGCCTGCGCCGAGCATCTCTACGAGCTGGCAAGCACGCTGGATCGCATAATCGGAGTTTGCTGCGTCAACGCCCTTGGAGAAGCGCATGGAGGACTCTGTTGCGAGACCGAGCGCACGGGATGTTCTGCGGATGTTGCCGTACATGAACTTAGCGGATTCGAAAACAACAGTTGTTGTATCTTCCTTAATTTCGGAATTGAGACCGCCCATTACACCTGCGATGCCGATCGGACCTTCTGCGTCTGCGATGAGGAGCATGGAGGAGTTGAATTCTCTTTCCTTTTCGTCGAGAGTATCCATCTTTTCGCCGTCTTCTGCTCTGCGGACGATGATCTTATGGCCGCGGATGTCATTATAGTCGAATGCATGCATGGGCTGACCTGTTTCCAGCATGACATAGTTTGTGATGTCGACGATGTTGTTGATCGCACGGACGCCTGCGGATCTGAGACGTTCCTGCATCCATCTGGGAGAGGGACCGATCTTAACGTTTTCGACCATCATAGCGATGTATCTGGGGCAGAGGTCGGGATCCTTGACTTCTACCTGAACGAAGTCGTTGATATCCTTATCGTTCTGCTTGAATTCGGGAACGGGCAGTTCGATGGGAGCATCGAGTGCTGCGGAAGCTTCCTTTGCAAGACCGAGGATGGAGAGGCAGTCGGGACGGTTGGAACCGATCTCGAACTCGATAACTGTGTCGTTCTTCATGAGAACTTCGTTGATATCTGTGCCGGGAGCCCAGTCTTCCTGCAGGATGAGGATGCCGTATACACCTGCGCCGGGGTAATCAGCTTCTGTGATGCAGAGTTCTTCGCCGGAGCAGAGCATGCCGTTGGAGGGAACGCCGCGGAGCTTGCCCTTCTTGATGCATACGCCGTTGGGGAGCTTGGAGCCATGGAGCGCAGCAGGAACGAGAGCGCCTTCGAATACGTTCGTTGCGCCTGTTACGATCTGGATGTTTTCTTCTTCACCGATGTTGATGGAGCAAACGACGAGCTTATCTGCATCGGGGTGCTTCTCGATCTTATCGATGCGGCCGACGACGACCTTCTTGCAGTTTTCGGCGAGGTCTTCGATACCTTCGACACCGTTGCCTGCCATGACCATCTTTTCCGCGATCTCAGCGGCAGATGCGTCTGTCTTTACATAATCTTTTAACCATTTATAAGGTGCTAACATTCTGATCTTTCCTCCTTACTTGAACTGCTTGATGAAACGGATGTCGTTTTCATAGAGGAGACGGATGTCTGTAATACCGTATTTGATGTTCGTGAGACGGTCGAGACCCATGCCGAAAGCGAAGCCGGAGTAAACTTCGGGATCGAGACCGCAGTTTTCAAGAACCTTGGGGTTTACCATACCGCAGCCGAGAACTTCGATAACGCCTTCACCCTTGCATGCGGGGCAGCCTGCGCCGTGGCAGAGGGAGCATGTTGCGTCAACTTCTGCAGAGGGCTCTGTGAAGGGGAAGAAGCTGGGACGGAACTTTGTCTTCGTGTTTTCACCGTAGAATTCCTTGAGGAAGCGTGTAAGCGTACCCTTGAGGTCAGCGAAAGTGATGCCCTTATCGATAACGAGACCCTCGATCTGATGGAATACGGGAGAATGCGTTGCGTCGACGTCGTCGGAACGGAATACTCTGCCGGGGCAGATCATGCGGATCGGCGGCTCGTGCTTGAGCATCGTGCGGACCTGAACGGGAGAAGTCTGCGTACGCAGAACGATGTCGTCGGAAACATAGAAGGTATCCTGCGCGTCACGAGCGGGATGATCCTTGGGGATATTGAGCATTTCGAAGTTATAGAGGTCGAGTTCGATCTCGGGACCGTCCATAACGGTGTAGCCCATCTTTACGAAAATATCGCAGATCTCACGGTATACTCTGGAGAGCGGATGCAGACCGCCGACTTCCTGCTCGCTGCCGGGCATGGTTACGTCGATAGTCTCCTTGAGGAAACGCTCGTTCTTGAGCTTTTCGTCGATGACTTTCTGAGCATCGCCGATGAGGGTCTCAGCCTCTGTACGTGCGCTGTTGATGAGCTGACCGAACTTCGGACGCTCTTCTGCGCTGAGGGAACCCATCTGCTTCATCATGGCTGTAAATTCGCCTTTTTTGCCAAGATATTTAACTTTTAATTCCTGGAGTGCTTCTTTGCTGTCAACTCCTGCCAGAGATGCTTTCAGCTCGGCAAGCAGTTCGCTGATCTTTTCCTGCATATCTTTATTGCCCCTTTCATAATGCAAATAATTATCTGTGTAACAAAAAAACTTTCCTCCCGACATGGGACGAAAGCTTCGTGGTACCACCCAAATTCACCGAAACGCTCTGCAGAAAGCGGTATCGGCCTCTTTATGATGATAACGGTATCAGACCGCCGCGACCTACTGGAATAAGGTTCAGCCGCAGAGCTCGGAAGTGAAATTTCCGCAACGGGCAGCAGGCGGTCTTTCAGCCGATGGACCGTCTCTCTTTGATACTGAGTATCCGTGCGTACTTTGCTTCGTCACAGCGAATAATATAATACCATATTATTCTGTTGTTTACAAGCCTTTTTTGCGGATAATTACACAAAAAAAGAAGCCGAACGACCGTTAGATGATGCGTTCGGCATGTTTTATTCAGCAGCAGGTTTGTTCTTTGAAATAACTCTGCGGATGTTCGCAGACGGGGCAGACCGAAGGCGCTGCTTTTGCATGGTGGATATAGCCGCAGTTGAGGCAGACCCACGTGGTTTCGTCGGTCTTCTCGAAGACGTGATTTTCCGCAACATTCTTTTTGTTCATGTCGAAGCGCTCCATGTGAGTGCGCTCGATCTCGGCGACCTGCTCGAACTGCTGGGCGATGCGCGTAAAGCCCTCCTCGCGGGCGGTATTCGCAAATTCTTTATACATCTCCGCCCATTCATAATGCTCGCCGCTGCGTGCGCTTTCGAGATTTGCGGAAGTTTCACCGATGCCGTTCATAATGTGCTTGAACCACATCTTGCCGTGGGCATGTTCGTTGTGAGCGG
Organism: Christensenellaceae bacterium; assembly: GCA_045644225.1. Taxonomy (GTDB): domain Bacteria; phylum Bacillota; class Clostridia; order Christensenellales; family Christensenellaceae; genus JAZRGP01. The sequence continues at coordinate 4,880 of JAZRGP010000334.1, forward strand.
TCTCCTCGAAGATGCGAGCGATCTCCTCATAGCCTTCCTTGCGTGCCTTTGCGGCAAAGTAAGTATACTTCGCCTGCGCCTGAGTTTCGCCTGCCCATGCGGCATGCAGATTATCCCATGTTTTTGATCCTTTCAGTTCCAAATCAGAGCTCCTTTCAAGGGTTTTGCATGGATTATTCCCGTTTTGCGCACGGTTTATAAGGCGAAAAACAAAAAAAGATGCTGAAAGATCAGCATCCTGAAAAAAGCCTTTATGAAAGTATTTATCTATAGTGGTAATTATGAGAAACACTATATTTTCGGCGGCTTCAGCCGACTGCGGGATAATTCTTCATGACGAGGACGCGGTAAACGCTCTCTTCAAGGCGCTCACGGGTGAGTCTGCCGCTCGCAAGCGCATCGCTGATCGCATGGAAAACGGTCTGCTGGCGCTCGATGCCCTTGCCGATCAGCACGATATCGCCGCCTGCCTCGATAAACTGCACAGCGCCTTCACCGATGCCGATGGTGCCTGCGATCGCCTGCATGCGCATATCGTCCGACATGACCATGCCATCGAAGCCGAGCTCGCCGCGCAGGATGTCGGTGATGAAGATCTCGGATACCGAGGCGATATGGTCGGGATCGATATTCGGATAAGAGATATGACCGACGAGCATTCCGTCGATACCGTTCTCGACAGCGGCACGGAACATCGTAAGGTCGTATTCTGCCCATTCCTCATAGGTGGACTTGATCACGGGGAGGGAATGATGAGAATCCGTGGCGGTGTTGCCGTGACCGGGAAAATGCTTGCCGACGCTGATACAGCCGCTTTCCTGCAGACCTTCAACGGCTGCGATGGCATGCGGAACGGTATTTTCAGGATCGGAGCCGAACATGCGCTGACCGAGGAAGGTTCCCGAAGGATCGGGAGCGATATCGAGAACGGGCGCAAGATCGATATTGATGCCGATGTTCATGAGTTCTTCGCCGATGCGCTGATACTGTGCGCGGGTAAACTCAAGGTCGTCTTTTTTGCCGAGTGTTTTCGCGGCATTGATGTGCGGTCTCCACTTGAAGCGCAGGACATTGCCGCCTTCGACGTCGATGGAGAAGGAAAGCGGGATATCCGAGGGGTTCTCCGCGTTGATCTTTTCGATGAGAGACTCGGTCTGAGAAAAGCTCTCGGTATTCTGCCCGAAGAGGATGACATTGCCGAGCTTATATTCCTTCATCAGCTCGATGAATTCCGAAGAGGGAGAGCTTGTTCCCGATAATCCGCACATCACCATCTGTCCGATGAGCTCTTCATCGGTCATCGAGTCGATCACAAGCTGGATGGGGTCGGGCTCGGGAGTGGGTTCGGGAGTGGGCTCAGGCGTCGGCTCGGGAGTGGGAGCAGGAGTCTCGACGGGAGTGGGAGCGGGAGTGGGCTCGGGCGCCGCAGCGGGAGCGGGATTCTGCGCACATGCGGTCAGCAGAAGCATGAGGATGAGGATATATGCAATGGAACGGATAAATTTTTTCATGAAAAACCTCTTTTTGTGTTCGTTGGTTCTGTTCCATTATATTCTATCATATACTTTATGTCCAATTTTTAAATTCTCCGCCGCTCGACGAATTTCGCAGAGCATTGTGATTAGAATACGTATTATATTCAATAAGGAGCAATGTTATGGGACAGACAGAAAAAAAGACGGAAACGGGAATCTCACTGAAAAGCGGGATCATCCTCGCGGTGACGCTGATCTGCGGCTTGCTGATCGGCAGGGTGACCATCGGGGAGAAGCTCTGGCCGTTCGGCACGGCATATATCGCGGCGGCATTCATGAGCGAATCGCGGGTGAATCCTTATGCCGCTTTTGCGGGAGTGATGCTGTCGCTCTGTACTAGGATCGGTGCGATGGAGAATGTCGCATATCATTTCACTGCGGCGATCCTCGTATGCGCGGCGATGATCCTCGGAGGGCTCGTCGGGATCAGGCGGGGTTATCTCTCTGCGGCGATCGCGGCGGCACTTTCCTATATCATTGCAGCGGCGGCATTCAAGCCTTTTCAGCTGCTTCAGGTCATCTATACGGTCGTGGAGCTTTGTCTGTGCATCATTATGGCATTTATGCTGAACGTCGTGATACGGCTGCTGACCCGCGGGAAAAAGATGGTGCTGTCGGATGCGGAGCTCGTCAGCCTTGGGTTTACGGCTGTGCTGATCGTAACGGGGATCGGATCCATCTCGGTCGCGGGAGTGTACCTCTCGGGGATAGCTGCGGCGGCGGTAAGCGTGACGGCATCCTTTCTCGGCGGATCGGCGATCGGTGCGGCGGTAGGCATCGCGGTGGGGACGGCGGCGGTCATGGGCGGTACGGACTCTGCATTTATGCTCAGCCTTTCCGTCAGTGCGCTGATCGCGGGGATCTTTAACCGATTCCCGAAATATGTATATGCGCTGGGATATCTCTTTGCATCGGTGCTTGCGGCTTATTATATCGGCGGCAGGGAGATCGAGCTGCTGTTTGTGGTCACGGTAGCGCTGGGCGGTGCGATATTTGTGCTGCTGCCGAAGAAAGTACTCTCCGCGATCGAACAGTATGTCAATGCGAATCTCCTGCGTGTTCAGGAGCAGAAGCTCGCACGGGAACGCTTTGCCGCGCTGACCGTCGGACGGCTGAAGGAAATATCGGGCGTATTCAAAAACGCGGCAAAGGTATTTTCGGGCATGGCGGAGCGCAGGGAAGAGGGGATAACCTATGCACTTGCTCGGATCCCCGAGACAGCCTGCGAAAGATGCGTGTTTTACTCGGGATGCTGGGACCGTGATTTTGAGCAGACTTACGCGCTGATGCAGAAGCTTTACAATAAATATTCCAGAACGGGTAAGCTGCAGGAGAAGGACCTCGGGCAGGCTTTTCTGAAGCAGTGCATCCATCCCGGAGCAGTGATCGGCGCGGCACGGGATACCTTCCGCGAATACGATATCAACCGAAAATGGGAAACCAAGATCATCGAGAGCAGGGCCGTTCTGAAAGAGCAGATGCTCGGGATATCGGGCGTGATCGACAGCCTTGCGAAGGAGGTTCGCGCGGATTTTGACGTGCGTGCTGATATCGAGCGGGATATCCGCAGGATGATGGAAGAGGAAGGGATCGGCGTTCGGGAGGTCGTTGCGCAGGTGACGGGGAGGAACCTCTACATATCCGTTTCCGTACGCAGCAAGGAAGCTCCCGACCATCTCGAGCCGCGCATCCGTAAGGCGGTTTCGGCGGCATGCGGAACGCGCATGAGCAGGATCCGAGAGATGGACCGCATCGGCGGAGACGGCTGCGTATTTACCTATGAGCATGCGCGCATGATCGGGATCGTAACGGGGATCGCATCGGCGGCAAAGGAAGGAGCGAAGGTATCGGGGGATTCCCATACGGTGAAAAGCCTGCGTGACGGGCGGTGCATGATACTGATCTCGGACGGCATGGGCAGCGGAGAAAAGGCGGCAAAGGAGAGCGACGCGGTCGTTTCGTTGGTGGAGGATTTTTACGGAGCGGGGTTTGACGATGAAACGATCATCAACTCCATCAACAAGCTGATGATCCTCGGCAGCAGCGAGGAGATGTTCTCGACAGTGGATCTGGCGATGATCGACATGAAAACGGGAAGTGCGCGGTTTACCAAGCTGGGAGCACCGCATTCCTATATTATCCGTGAAGGCACGGCAAAGCGGATCGCCGCGGGAGCGCTGCCCTTTGGGATACTGGAGGAGATGAAGCCGCAGCTGACGCAGGCGGAGCTGAAGATCGGGGATGTGATCGTGATGTTCTCCGACGGTGTGGCTGATGCGGAAAGCGAGAGCGACGGGCTTTATTCCGAGATGATCCGTCTGGCGAAGGGCAGGAGCGTTCAGGAGATGGCGGAGCAGCTGCTGATGATGGCGGTCGCGGCACGGAACGGAACGAAAGATGATATGACGGTGATCGCGGCGCGGGTCATTCGCGGCTAGGTCGGCGATAAACCCCGTATTTCGGGTTTTTCACTTCGGCTCGAGTCGCTGCAGCGTACGCAGAGTACGCCTCGCTCTCTCGCTCGCGAGAAAACCCAAACTCCGGGATTTCTTGCCGACCTATGGTCAGAGAATTGACGATAAACCCCGTATTTCGGTTTTTTCGTATAGGATCGAACTGTTCCGTTTTCAGAAGCAGACAGCAGTATATTTCGGGAATATCTGTTGACGGAAAGAAAGCTCTTGACGATAAAAAAGGAAGGTATTATAATGTCGGATGGGGTGACAAGACACCTGCTTTGTCAACGATCGGAAAGTATGCGAAAACCTTGACGATATGCCTGCAGATCACTATAATAGATATATTAAATAACTTTCTCTTTCGGAGGATAGTATGGATAAAAATATGATCAATGATCTGTTCGGGATCGAAGGTCTCGACATTGCATGGTACGGCGTACTGATCTGCCTCGGTATCGTCGCAGGTACCGTAACGGCGGTTCTGCTTGCGAAGAAACGCGGCTATAAGACAGATGTCGTGGTTGATTTTCTGCTGATCGCGCTGCCCCTTGCGGTCGTTGGCGCAAGACTTTACTATGTTTTCAGTGAATGGAGCTTCTACGCACAGGATCCCATCCGCATCATCCAGGTATGGAACGGCGGACTCGCGATCTACGGTGCGGTCATCGGTGCGGTCATCGCTGCGGTGATCTTCTGCAGATGGAAAAAGGTCCCGATCGGGGATATCCTCGACTTTGGCGGTATCGGTCTGATCATCGGTCAGGCGGTAGGACGCTGGGGCAACTTTGTGAATCAGGAAGCATTCGGCGTTGCCGTACAGAATCCCGATCTGCAGTTCTTCCCCTTTGCGGTAAACATCACGGAAGCACATACCGTTGCGGAATTCGATGCATCCATCGGACAGATGGTGCAGGTAGCCTGCAGCGAGCCGTGGCACCTCGCGACATTCTTCTATGAAAGTATGTGGAACCTGCTGGTATACGTGTTCCTGATCATCTTTGCGTTTAAATTCTGCAAGCGCAGAGGCAATGTTTTCACATGGTACCTGCTGCTTTACGGCTTCGGCAGATCCATTATCGAAGGCATGAGAACGGACAGCCTGTGGCTGATCCCGGGTACGGTACGTATTTCTCAGGCTCTGGCGATCGTTCTTGTCGTATTGAGCACGATCTACCTGCTGCTCACGAGAAAGAAGGAGCTGAAGCCCGCATACGAAGGACCTTACAGTCTGAATTATACCGCGGAGGAAGCGGCAGAACCTGCCGAAGAGCCTGCTGCGGATAATGATACCGATGCTGAGGAAGGGGAAACCGAAGCGGAGGAAACACAGGAAACTGCTGATGCGAAAGAGGAAACCGACGCTGAAGCAGAGTGATGAGAAAGAAGGAAAATTAACATGAGTCGTAATATGACGATGCTGACAGACCTCTATCAGCTGACGATGATGTATGGCTATCACAAGAACGGGATGAGCAACCAGAGGGCTGTATTTGACCTGTTTTTCCGCAGAAGCGGCTGGGAAACCCGCCATGCGATCTTTGCAGGTCTGCAGCAGGTGATCGAGATGATCGAAAACCTGCGCTTCAGCGAAGAAGATATCGAATATCTCCGCAGCAAGAACCTCTTTGATGAAGAGTTCCTTGCATATCTTGCGGAATTCCGCTTTAACGGCGAGATCTACGCGATGCCCGAAGGCACCGTTGTATTCCCGTATGAACCGCTGCTGCGCGTTAAGGCGAATATCTGTGAAGCACAGCTGATCGAAACGGCAATGCTCAACATCCTGAACCATCAGACACTGATCGCAACAAAGGCGAGCCGCGTCTGCAAGGCAGCACGCAAAGGCATGGTCATGGAATTCGGTCTGCGCAGAGCACAGGGTCCCGATGCGGGTATTTACGGTGCGCGCGCTGCGGTCATCGGCGGATGTGCTTCT
>JAZRGP010000335.1:0-1754 GCA_045644225.1 Christensenellaceae bacterium
ATTACGGTTTCACAACGGGGCACAGAAAATATTCACCGGAAAACGAAAACAAGAGCGCAAGTATTCTTTACACCGTGCGGATCCCGACGGAGGATGAGGTCTATATCTACTTCCCGTCCGATTGGGCAAGAGAAGTTGATCTGACACTCAACGGTGAGGATTACGGTACGTACTTCGGCAATGAGACCCGCCGCATCGTATCGCTGGGACAGTTTCTGGAAGGTGAGATGATCACCCTGCAGATGACGCTGACGGAAGAAGATCTTTATATCGGAACGGGTGTCGATTACTTCTACTATCTGGATGAAGCACTGTATGCCGAGATCATGCCGCGCCTGACGGACTATGCGATGGATGTCACTGCATGGGATGACACGAAGATCACGGGTGTTGTCAAAACCGATGCGCAGCACGATCTCATTTACACCTCGATTCCCTATGACGAGGGTTGGAATGTCACCGTCGACGGTGCTCCCGCCGAGATCACAAAAGTCTGCGGAGCTTTGCTTGCGGTGGATGCCGCAGGATATGCCGACGGCGAGCATACCGTGGAATTTTCCTATATGCCAAAGTGCTATATCTACGCATTTGCGATGTCTGCGGGCGGTATCGTTCTTCTGATTCTCTGCACGGCGATCTATGTGCTTGCACAGAAGCTGAGGGAACGCAATCGCGCCATGCAGTATGAGTCTGTAGCGCCGGATGCGCCGACGGAAGGCGATACGGCATGCATTCCGCTGGCTGAGCTGCTTGCAGAAGTGGAAGCGGAGAGGAAAGCGGCTGAGGAGAACTCCGATCATCCGGATCCTGACAGCGCGGAAGAGGTCGGACAGAATACCGATCTGACCGGGGATACGCCCGGGCAGGATGCTGCTGCCGACGGTGAGATCACGCCGGAGGAAGCAGAGGCGGTTCTGCGGGATCTGTTCCCCGAGGATCAATGACAGAATCAAATGGGTACCGTTTGTTCGCAGACGGTACCCATGATTTTTTTGGCTTTTGGAAAAACATAAAAAAAGACGGCATCCAATCGGATACCGTCGATTTTTTCCGTGAGGTGAATCTTACTTGACTTCGACTTCTGCGCCAGCTTCGGTGAGCTTTGCTGCGAGAGCGTCTGCATCTGCCTTGGAGATGCCTTCCTTGATTGCCTTGGGAGCGCCTTCAACGAGGTCCTTAGCGTCCTTCAGGCCGAGACCGGTAACTTCGCGGACAACCTTGATAACGTTGAGCTTGCCTGCGCCAGCGGACTTGAGGATGACGTCGAATTCAGTCTTTTCTTCAGCTGCTGCTGCTGCGGGAGCTGCACCTGCTGCTGCGACTGCGACGGGAGCTGCGGAAACGCCGAATTCTTCTTCGAGAGCCTTAACGAGGTCTGCGAGTTCGAGAATAGTGAGAGCCTTAATTTCTTCGAGAATCTGAGTGGTCTTTTCGGTAGCCATTTTCATAACCTCCTGATACTTTTCAAATATTTTAGTTATTTTGGACCGTTATACCGCATTTTGCGGTCGGTCATAATGGTGAATAAAAATTACGCGGTAATTCTTATTCTGCAGCGGGTGCTTCTTCTGCTGCACCTTCGCCGTCCTTGTCGATGATTGCCTGGAGAGCACATGCCAGACCGTAGAGCGGGGACTGGATGGAGCCGAGCAGCTTGCCGATAAGGATTTCCTTGGACGGAATGTTTGCGAGTTCGAGCACGCCTGCCTGATCGAGGACCTTGCCTTCAACGAAACCTGCCTTGAGTTCGAAAG
>JAZRGP010000336.1:0-1104 GCA_045644225.1 Christensenellaceae bacterium
CGCGAAGGTCGGCAGAAAGATCGACCTCATGAAGAAAAACGGTGTCTGCAGCTTTGAGATGGACTGTGCGCACAGAGCTGTGATGGATGCGAAGCTGAAAGAGGCAACGATGCATTATCGCAGCATCATGGGCAAGGCGAAGGTGGATTTCCTCGAAGGAGAGGATGCGATCCGTGCGCTTGGGCTGCTGATGGGGCAGTATGATGCTTCCCGCGGGAAGGAATATGAGACCGCGCATATCCCGCATACTGCGGTAATTCGGCTGACCGTCACCGAATATTCCGCAAAACAGAATCCGAACTGATCGATTCGACCGCTGAGAGATCGGCGGTTTTTATTTTGAAAATATGTATCTTTTTTGTGAAATTTGTTTTATACACTTAACGCAAAGGGAATTATATGGTATGATAGAATAACCAATAATAGGGGGCTTAGGCTTTTGAAGAAGAAAAACAAACTGAGAATCATACCGCTGGGCGGTGTGGGCGAGATCGGCAAGAACATGACGGCGATCGAATACGGCAACGATATGATCGTCATCGACTGCGGACTCTGCTTCCCGCGAGAGGATATGCTGGGCGTTGACTACGTCATTCCCAATACGGCATATCTCGAGGCGAATAAAGAAAAGCTCAGAGCATTCTTTATCACACACGGTCATGAGGATCATATCGGCGGAACGCCTTATATTCTGAATAAATTCAATGTACCGGTATACGGAACGCGGCTTACGCTTGCGCTGATCCAGTCCAAGCTGGATGAACATGGGATCGACGGGATCAACCTGACATCCGTCTGTGCGGGAGAGAGCCGCAGAACGGGCTGCTTTACTGTAGAATTCATCAAGGTCAACCACAGCATCGACGATGCGCTTGCGCTCGCGATCCATACTCCCGTTGGCACGATCGTGCATACGGGCGACTTTAAGGTAGATTATACACCCGTAAACGGAAAGAGCATCGACCTCATCAAATTTGCGGAACTCGGCAAAAACGGCGTGCTTGCGCTGATGAGCGACAGCACGAATGCGGAAGTACCCGGATATACGGAATCCGAGAAGAACGTCGGTGCATCCTTTGAAAACATCTTTAAGGAAGCGAAGGG
>JAZRGP010000337.1:0-2220 GCA_045644225.1 Christensenellaceae bacterium
AAAGGCATACGGAGGTTAACAATATGTGTGGTATCGTTGGATATATCGGAAATCAGCAGGCAGTGCCGATCCTCATCGACGGTCTTGAAAAACTGGAATACCGCGGCTATGACAGCGCAGGTGTATCTGTTTTTGACGGAACGCAGCTGCAGATCCGCAAGAGAAAGGGACGCCTTGCTGCGCTGAAAGAGCTTCTGGAAAAGGATTCTCCCGAAGGCACGATCGGCATCGGTCATACGCGCTGGGCTACGCACGGTGCGCCCTCTGACCAGAATTCCCATCCGCATATCAATCAGTCGGGCACGATCAGCGTCGTGCATAACGGTATTATCGAAAATCACATGAAGATCCGCGAATGGCTCTCGGGCAAGGGTTATTCCTTCCGCTCTCAGACGGATACGGAAGTCATTGCGCATCTCGTTGACTATTACTACAAGGGAAACATCATGGACGCCGTCAGCGAGGCAGTTAAGCGCCTGACGGGTGCATATGCGATCTGCATCGTCTGTAAGGACGAAGGCGACAAGATCATCACGGTCCGCAAGGGCTGCCCGATCGTTATCGGTGTAGGCGAGGGAGAGAACTTCATCGCTTCGGATATCCCTGCGCTGCTCAGATATACCCGTGATGTATACTTCCTTGAAGATGACGAATTTGCATGCATCACAAAGGATGCTGTCGATATCTACGATGCATACGGTGTTCCCGTAATGCGCGATACATATCACGTTGACTGGGAGATGGAAGCTGCGGAAAAGGCAGGCTATCAGCACTTTATGCTGAAAGAGATCCACGAGGAACCCAAGGTTCTCCGCGATGCGCTCCATGCACGACTCAACGAAGCAGGCGAACTGGATCTTTCCGAAGTCGGTCTGGATGCAGAGCAGGCAAAGAAGATCCGCCGCGTTATCATTTCTTCCTGCGGTACGGCATACCATGCAGGTATGGTCGCGAAGTATATCTTCGAAAAGATCGTCAGAGTTCCCGTTGAGCTTGATTTTGCTTCGGAATTCCGTTACCGCGATCCCATTGTCATGCAGGACGATCTGTTTATCTGCATCAGCCAGTCCGGTGAGACGGCAGATACGCTGGAAGGTCTGCGCCTTGCGAAGAAGCAGGGTGCGCACATCCTCGGCATCGTAAATGCTGTCGGCAGCACGATCAGCAGAGAATCCGACGAGGTCATGTATACGCTCGCAGGTCCCGAGATCGCAGTTGCTTCCACAAAGGCTTATTCCACACAGGTCATGTGTATTTCCATTCTTGCGGTCGCGATCGCAAAGATGCGCGGTCAGATCACAGAAGAAACATACAGAAAGCTGATCGCACAGCTCGACCGTATCCCCGCGCTCGCGGAGGATATCATCTCCAAGGAAGCGAAGATCAGCCGTATTGCTCATAAGTATTCTGCTGCGCAGGATATGTACTTCCTCGGCAGAAACCTCGACTATGCGGTTGCACTGGAAGGCTCTCTGAAGCTCAAGGAGATCTCCTATATCCACTCCGAAGCATTCGGTGCAGGCGAACTGAAGCATGGTCCCATCGCACTGATCGAAGACGGCACGAAGGTAGTCGTATTCGCGACGCAACCCGAACTTTACGAAAAGATCGCTTCCAACATCAAGGAAGTCAAGGCAAGAGGCGCACATGTTCTCGCGATCTGCCGCAAGGATGCGGACATCGTTATGGACATCGCAGACGACATCATCAAGCTCCCTGATGTTGAGCCGATGTTTGCGCCCATGATCTCGGTCATTCCGTCTCAGCTCTTCGCATATTACTGTGCGGTAGAAAGAGGTCTTGACGTAGATAAGCCGAGGAACCTGGCTAAGAGCGTTACGGTGGAGTAACACAGTGATAAGCAGGCTGACGATAAGCACTCATCTTCCGCTTTTTCGGATCGACTCGGGTTGTGCGGTGCGATGAGCCGAGCGCGTCCGGTGGACGATGCAGCGAAGGCGAAATCGAGAATAAACATGAGGCTTGTGGCAAGCGCTTCTGCGCGCAGACAGAAGCCCATGGTTATTCAGGGTAGCATATATACTTGCGATTTGCACGAAAATATTGTGCGTGCGCTCCCGAGAAAAACGAAATCTGAGCACTTCTTGTCAGCCTTGATAAAGTGGGAGGTTATTGCCTTTGTTGGCGCATATCTATTCAAACGATTTCTTTTGAAATAACAGTAACAAAACCCCGTATTGCGTTTCGTTTGCGAAATGC